>CAJFGA010000001.1 GCA_904374385.1 uncultured Clostridia bacterium
CCGTACCGTCAACAAACGAACGGATGATGCCGCCCGCATCCGACCCCGACCTTCTGAAAGAGGCGGCAAGATCTTCGGGTTCGGCGATTTTGCCCGCAAAGTCGCGATAATACTTTTCCAAACCGGTAAAAAACTTCTTCTCGCCCAGCGCCGTGCGCAGTGTGTCAAAGAGGAGCATGCCCTTGTTATACACGAGGACGACATACTGATACTCGCTCAAATACTCGCCGAGCTTTTTATCCATCGCCGTATCCGCCTCGCCGAAAATCTGCGCCTGCACGGTATAGAGCGCCTTATATGCGGTGCCTGCGGCGGAAACGAGCCGTTCACGCGTCAATCCGTATTCCCCGTGCGCATCGAAAAAGAGCGCCGAAGCATATTCCGCAAGCCCCTCGTCCAGCCAGGCGTCTTCCAATTGATTGTTGCCCACTGCCGCATACCACCACTGATGCGCCGTTTCATGTACGGCGGTATAATCGCGGTCTATGCCGGACAGGTGATCGCCGACCATCACGAGGGCGGGGTATTCCATGCCGCCGATCGCAAAGCCCGTCTGCACCACGCTGTAGGTTTGGTATAAATAAACGCCGAACGTTTCCGAAAAATATGTCAGGCTCTTTTCGATGAGTTCGAGGCATTCCGCAGGCGATTGGTCGTCGTAATAATAGTACATGATTTGCACGCCGCACGCTTCCCCCTGCGCAACGGAAAAATCTTCCCCGAGCACGAGGGCAAAGTCGCGCGCGTTTTCCAGCGACATTTCATAAATTTTTTCCGCCCCGTCTGCCGTTGCGGACGAAATTTGCCCGCTCGATGCGACGGTATAGCCGGCGGGCGCACGAAGCGTGACAAAGTAATCGGCGCATTCGCTGTAAAAGGGATCGCCGTCCGCATAATATTCGCATTCGTAAAAACCGCTCTCTTCGTATACACAGAGAACGGGATAAAAATTGCCGAGATTGACAGCCCGTTCGGCGATGCCCGTTCTATGATTGACACGGGCGAGCGACAGCACCCAAGAAAGGGACACCGTCGCTGTATCGCCGGGCGAAAGGGGCTCTGTGAGCTCGACGCGCAGAATATTTTCGTCTTGACCGCACACCTGCCAAGAAGCACAGGAGGATACGGAGAGGATCTCCATATCTCCGTAGCTTTCCCCCGCATAATATGCGCCCGCCGCAAAGGCGGAGGAAACGGGCCGGTAGGCAGAATCTTCCCGATAGGCGTTGCCGAACAAATTGAACGCAAGGAAATCTATCGTTTCTCCCGTGTCGTTGTGATAGGTAAAATCCATTTCGGCACGGAGCGTTCCCTCCTTATACGATGCGGAAATGCGATAAATATCCCTATCTTCCCCTTTGGAACATCCCGACAAGGGCAGAAGGATGAGCGCGAACGCCGCGGTAAGCAGCAGACAAAGAGATCTTTTCATAACAGCCTCCCGCACTATGGTATGCGAAAAATTTTTCGGTTATGAAAAAAAGCGGATATCCGAGGCGTATTTATGATCGCGCGCGTCCATTTACGGCATCCGCGCTTCCGGCGCCGATATTTGCAAGCAAGTTTTGCCTTTCTTAAAAAAAATGCAAAAGCAGACTTGTGCCCCCTGACGGATGGCAGATTGATTTTACATCCTCTCTCTGCATGATCGCTCTCTTTTCATGGTATCCCCTCATCAGTCACCTGCGGCGACAGCTTTTCCCCCCCTCAGGGGGAAGCCTTTTTTATTTACTTTGCCGCTTTTTGTGACAGCCCAAGGGGATGGCCTTTATTTTTGCGCATCGTTATTTCTTTCTGTTTTCAGCGCACTGCCCATCGGGATACGACACAAAAAATCCCGCGCGGGCAATGCCCGCGCGGGAAAAAAGGAAGGGAGAAATGATGAGAATGTTTTACTTTTCGTCGAGGTCGAGATAGGCGGCGGGGTCGATGGCCTTGCCGTCTTCACGCACCTCAAAATGAAGGTGTGCGCCCTCGTTATATTCCTTGCCCATGACGTCCGCGGCAGCCGAAACGGTGGCAATAATATCGCCGGCGGCAACCGTGTCGCCCACTTTGAGATCGGATGCCGCATCGACAGACGCGTAGACCGTCTGCAGACCGTCGCCGTGGTCGATGACGATACAGCCGCCCTCCAGCAGCGTGTCGCTGATTTGGGTGACCGTGCCGGCGTACGCCGCCGCAACGTTCGTACCCGCATCCGCCTTGAAATCGATGCCTTCATGCAGATTATAGCGATTCAGCGTCGCATTATACCAGAAGGTATAGGACGTGGAAACCGTTGCATCGCTTACGGGAAGAGAGAATACGATCTCACCGCTACTGGGCGTATCGTCTTCATCGCCGTCCGTATCGTCATCCGGATCCCCGTCGTCCGGGTTTTCGTCATCCGGCGTTTCATCGTCCGGGGTCGGATTTTCCAGCGTGACGCCGTCGTCACGGGTGACCATGATCACCGTAAACGTGATCGCCGCCGCGAGAACGAGCGCGCATGCCGCAATGATAATGTAGTACAGCTTTTTATTCCTTGCTTTTTCGGGAGTGCCCTGTTGGGTATTTTTGTCTTTCATGATAAATCCTCCGAAATGATTGTGGTCTAATTGTTGACGGATTTCTGCGTTTTATACACGCCGCCGAAAAAAATTTTTAATACCCTCCGAAGATGAGCGGACTGCCGACGGCCGCGCTGTCCGCGCGCACCGCTATATGCAGA
Organism: uncultured Clostridia bacterium; assembly: GCA_904374385.1. Taxonomy (GTDB): domain Bacteria; phylum Bacillota; class Clostridia; order Christensenellales; family Borkfalkiaceae; genus Borkfalkia. The sequence continues at coordinate 2,714 of CAJFGA010000001.1, forward strand.
TTGACGGCCGCGCCGCCGATCAAAACAGTACCGCCGAGGCGCGCCGAATAATAATAATAGTTATCGACCCCGCCCGCACGCTCTGTAAAGACGAGTTTTGCACCGTACTTCTCCGCCTGTGCGAAGGCAGCGGCGCTGTCCCGATACGAAGTGCTCTCCCCCGCGAGCGATCGTACAGAATATTTAGCCGCGGCGGCATTTTTTCCGTTTACGAGTACGATCTGCGCATTCGAACTGGCACTCTGCGTGTAGAATATGTACACCTCGCCCGCATCGAAGAGAAGCCCTTTGTCGAGGATCTGCGGCAAGATGAGCAATGCCATGCACATCAAAAAAGTGAAGAGCGCCGCCATACATTTTTTTAAGAGAGTAAACCGCATAAAAATAACCGCTCCGAAATCATGTCGTGAGCGGTTATTGCCAAATTTTTTAATTTTAATCAAATTCTTTTCTATATTGATAAAAATAAACCCGGGACGCTTTTCGGGCACCATTCATTGTTTCCCCTTTTTGCCCAAGGGAATATGCGCGCATGCATTTAAAGAAAGGTCGGCAAAATGACCCGCGCGATATTGGATCAATCCTTCCGCGGCGATCATGGCTGCGTTGTCGGTGCAATACTTTTTTTCGGGAAGCACGAGCCTGAGCCCTGCACCCGCGCACTTTTCCGCCAACAGATCGCGCAGGAATCCGTTCGCGATGACGCCGCCGCCCGCGGCGATCGTATCTGCCCCCTTTGCCTTTGCCGCCGCGACCGCTCGCTCTGCCAGCACACTGCACGCCGCATTTTGAAAAGAGGCCGCGACATCCGCCCGGGAATAACTTTCCCCCGACTGCGCCTTATTATGGCAGTAATTGATGACGGCGGTCTTTAAGCCGCTGTAAGAAAAGTCATACCCGCCGCCCGCAAACATTTTGGGAAAGGGAATCACGGCGCGCCCTTCCTTTGCAAGTTTTTCAATGTTCGGCCCGCCTGGATACGGAAGGCCCAATACGCGCGCCGCTTTATCGAATGCTTCCCCCGCGGCATCGTCGCGGGTGGATCCCATGATCTCAAACTCAGTATAGTTTTTTGTATAAATGACCGCGGTATGCCCGCCGCTGGCGAGCAGCGTGACAAAGGGCGGTTCGAGCGACGCGTCCGTAAGATATGCCGCCGCCATATGCCCGCGGATATGATCTACCCCGATGAGCGGGATCCCGAGTGCAAAGGCATACGCTTTGGCAAAAGACAGCCCGACGAGCAGTGCCCCCAACAGCCCCGCGCCGTATGTGACGGCGACCGCATCGAGCTGACAGGGCGCGATATCCGCCTCCCGCAGGGCACGTTCCACCGCTTCGCCGATCGCCTCGGTGTGGGCGCGGGAAGCGATTTCCGGGACGACGCCGCCGTATTTTGCCTGTTCTGCTGCCGAAGAGAGGATGACGCTCGATAAGAGCGTTCTGCCCCGTATGACGGCGGCGGCCGTTTCGTCGCACGAGCTTTCGATCCCTAAAATGACCGGATCCTCTTTGATCGGTGCGCGCTGCACCCTTTCCGCATAAGTCACGTTCTTCTCCTTTATTTGCGTATGCGCCGCAACACATTTGTGTTCCGGCGCATACGGGGCACCTGCATGCCCCTAAAAGCATATGTTTGCATCGATTTTACGGCAACGCATATGCATCAATCTGCATTTTTACGAAATTTTGCCAAATTTTTGGGAAGGCGGTCAAACACTTCGACCTTCGGTTCTCCCCTGCCGAATACCTTTTCGATCGCCTCACCGTATTGGGCATAGATGCGTTCGGAAACGTACACCCTGCCCGCATATCCGGCATCCGCGAAGGCGCGCAGAAAGTCAAAATCGAGCGCGGCATCGAAGATCATCTGCTTTTTATAAGTGATGCGCGTATAAGTGCGCGTATCGCACAGATCCAATTCTTTGCCGTCGCACTCCCGCAAAAATGTGATGGACGGAATATTGTAAATGTCCCCCGAGGAACTTTTGAACGTTTCCGCCTGAAAACCTTTCCAACGGCGGTAGGAATCGTAAGCGGTGATGACGATCGCGCCGATTTCCGGCAGAGGTATCTTTTTGGGGAAAAGCACCCGCATGCGCAACCGGCTGCCGTCTACGCCGTATGTCGCATGCACGACAAACAGGGGCACCGTCAGAAGGAGCACCGCAGCCGCATAGCAGACGGCCGCCCAGACGATCGGATCCATAAAAAAGACAGCCAAAGTGCCCAAGCCCGCAAAGAGGATGCCCATCACGACAAAGAAGATCGTGTTGCCGCGGCGGCGGTAATTTCTGTAAAACTTTTTCATTTTTCACCTATGTGCAGGGAAATGCCGGAAAACTCATGATTTTTTCAGATAATCGATGATAAACGGCTGAATATCGCCGTCCATCACCGCCTGAATGTTGCCCGTTTCATACCCCGTGCGGTGATCTTTGACAAGGGTATACGGGCAAAATACATAGCTGCGTATTTGGCTGCCCCACTCGATCTTTTTGATTTCGCCCTTGATGTTCTGTTCTTTTTCCAGCCTCTCGCTCTCGCGGAGTTCAATGAGCTTGCTGCGCAGCATCTTCATCGCCATTTCACGGTTTTGTATCTGCGAGCGTTCGTTTTGGCAGGAAACGACGATGCCCGTGGGGATATGCTGGATGCGGATCGCCGACTCCGTCTTGTTGATGTGCTGGCCGCCCGCACCCGAAGAACGGAAAGTAGTCACTTTCAAATCCTCGCTGCGGATCTCCACATCCCCTTCGTCCTCGATCTCCGGCATGACCTCTAACGAGGCAAAGGAAGTATGGCGGCGCTTGTTTGCGTCGAAAGGAGAAATGCGCACCAAACGATGCACCCCCTTTTCCGCTTTCAGATAGCCGTAAGCGTTCTCTCCCTCGATTTTGAAGTCGACGCTCTTGATGCCGGCTTCGTCGCCGTCCAGGCGGTCGAGCTCGATCACCCTGAAGCCGTTCTTTTCCGCATAGCGGGTATACATGCGGTACAGCATGGACACCCAATCGCAGCTTTCCGTACCTCCCGCGCCGGAATGGAGGGTCAAAAGCGCATTGTAACCGTCATATTTTCCGCGCAGCAGGGCGCGGATACGCATATCGTCGATATCCGTTTCGGCCGCGGAGATCAGTTCTCCCAGTTCGCGGATCTCGGCGGAAAGTTCCTCTTCATCCCCGCCCATCTCCTCGATGAGGTCGATGAGCGCGTTGACCTCGTCGATCGCCTTTTTGCTCTTTTCGTAAGCGTGCAGCTTCCCTTCGATCGCGGATACTTCGCGCGCAAGCTTTTGCGACTTTTCAAGATCTTGCCAGACTTCCGGTTTTTCCTGCTCGGCTTTCAGATCCGCCAATTTGCCGCCGAGTTCCTTGATATCGAGGGCTTCCGCCGTTTCGGCAAGGCTGTCGAAGAGCGCCTTAGCCTTTAATCTGTAATCGTCTGCTTTGAACATAATTTCTTTCCCGTACTTTTAATGCGAAACCGATTATAACACAATCGACTTTTCTTGTCAACAAACATTGAGGGAAGCGGCCCGCCGCCGGGCGGCTATTCTGCAAACAGCATCAAAAAAGTTGCCGTTTTTCATTTTTTTGCTATAATATTTTTATCATAGCTCAATAAAAGGCGATACAAAGTTGTTTAATAGACGGACATGTAAGACGGGTATCGCTTGCAGGAGAGAAATATGAACCGAAAAAAGATGGACGAATGCCTCGTACGGACGCAAGCGGGCGATAAGACGGCGTATTCGCTTTTCTATGCGGAAACCGCGAAGGGTGTGTTCGCTTTTCTTTATGGGTATTATAACAACTATGCACGCACGGAAGAGGCGGTGCAGGAGACGTACTATAAGGCGCTCAAAAACATCGCGCAATACCGGGCAGGGTCGGATGCACGCGCATGGCTCTTACAGATCGCGAAAAATATCGCGCGCAACGATTTAAAACAGGCAAAGCGCGAAAGTACACTGTCCGACGAAGAGCTCGCGCCGCTGTTGACAGAACAAATTTCCGACGGATGCGTATTCGATGCGATAAACCGCGCGCTCGACCAAACGGAAAAGCAGATCGTGATCCTGCACGTTCTTTGGGGATATAAACACCGTGAAATTGCAGTAAAGCTGCAAATGCCGTTGGGCACGGTGACTAGTAAATACAAGGTTTCCGTAGCGAAGCTGAAAAAATATTGGAAGGAGGATAACTGAGCATGGCGAACTGGAAGAAAAAACTCAACAGAGAACTCGACGGCATCGTGCGCGCCATGCCCTCCGAATTTGCGCCCGCCGCAGCAACGGTGCGCGCCGAAGCGACCCGCAGGAAAAGGCGTATTTTCCGCTTTACCGCAGTAGCCTCGGCGTGCGCGTTGCTTTTGGGTATACTGCTGCCCATCTTGATCGTTCTCGCGCCGTTTGACCCTAATACGGGCGGCGTGATCCTTATGCAGATCAATCCCGCCGTACGCCTCTATACAGACGAGGAAGGCGACGTAACGGCTGTATACAGTGAAAACGCAGAGGGCGACATGATGCTCGCCGACAGCAATTTTACCTCTTCTTTGCAGGGAGTGCCCGCTTCGGAAGCCGTAAAAAAACTTGCCGAACGCGCGCTCGCCATGGGCTTTGTATCGGAAGGCGAAGATGCCGTGCGCCTGACCGTCGCGGCAGATCGATCCTCTTATGCCGAACAGCTGCAATCGACGGCGGAAACTTCCGCAGCTGAATATTTTTGCGGCAAAGGATTGTTTGTGCCCGTTCTCAGCCGCACCGTTCCCCTCTCCTTCTTCGGGGAAGGCAAAAACGTGCAGCAATTGACGCAGCAAGCACTGGAAGCGCCTGTAACGGAAACGGAGCGGGGAGCGGCCGCGACGTCGCCGGAACAGGTGGAGGAAAATTATCGCTCTTCGCTTTACGATTATGCAAGAGAAGTGACCGACTATGTGTACCGCACCGCACGCATGAAAAAGGAAATGCTCGCGCAGATCGAGGCGCTCAACGAGCAAATCATGGCGCATGCAGACAACCCGAGGCCGCTGGGCATTCCGCTCTCGTATTGGACTTTAAAATACTCGTCCGGCTATGAACTGACGGAGGCACTCTCCGCGCTGATACGGCAGACGGACGCTGTCCTTTCCGAATACAACGCCCGCTTCGGGCAGGATCTGCAGAGCACGGATGGTTATCTGTTGTTCCTCGCCCTGAACTCCTTTTACATCGCGCTCGATTTGCAGCTGCTCGAAGAAAATGTGAACGCCCTGCTTTCCCTCGCCGAAAACTTTGCGGAAATTTTCGATCCGAGCGCCTTTCTCCGTTTTATTGCCGGCGACAGCACGATGGAACAGACGGTCGCCGATCTGTTCAGCGGCATCGGCGAAATCCCGAAAACGGTGGAAGAATATATAACGAGCAGCATGGAAATGCTGCAGCGCCAAGCCGACCTTGCTCTGCAAGAGAACAAAACCGACTTTACGGCCGTCCTCCCCCCCCTCTCTTACGAAGAGTATGGTGCGAAATTGCAGGAACTTCGGGAACAATTCAAAAATTTCGAAGATTTTTGGAATTCTTTTCAATAAAATGCGTTCCCCGTTTGTTTAATAAGCGATGAAAGCTGAAGGAGGTTAATTGGCTATGAAATTTTGGAAACAATGTACGGCAGGCGTATTGTGTCTTGCCCTTGCGATCGGTATGGGCGCTGCGTTGAGCGGATGCAGTCAAAGCAGTTCCGATACTGCTGCGGCGCGCATGCAGGTAGACATCAATCCGAGCGTTGAATTTATCCTCGATTCCGAAAACAAAGTGCTCAGCGTAACGGCGCTCAACGACGACGGTGCTTTGATCGTCGCGGGAGAGGCGTTCATCGGCAAGACCGCAGAGGATGCTGTGGCGCTCATGGTAAATGTTTCGACAGAAACCGGCTATCTGCTCAAAGGGGACGCAACCGCTGACGGAGAGACGATCACCATCAGCATCACGGGGGACGCAGACGCCGCGCAGGCATTGTATGAAAGCATATATACAGACATACAAGGCATTTTAGACGAGAGCGGTATAAATGCGGCCATCGAGCGGGGCGAAGCGCTGCGGCTCGAGGCGTTGAAGGCGATGGTACTTGCCGCCGATCCCACCCTTTCGGAAGAGGATGCCGACAAGATGACCGAAGCGCAGTTGCTCAACGCGCTCAAAGTTTCGCGCATCGAAACGGCGCAGCTGCTTACCGAAGAATTGCGCGAAGCGTACAATACGGCAAAGGAATATTCTTTCAACTTCGCCGAACGGCAGGCGACCAAAGACATTATTGACGGATTGGGTTCTGCCTATCAAGTGCTTTTGAGCGGATATTCGGCGGCGCTCGACGCCTATCGCGAAGCGATCCAATCGCTCGAACAGGCGCGCTATGACTATCTCGTCGATCCGGAATCGGATTATCAGGCAAAACTTGCGGAAGTGCGTGAACAAAAAGATCTCGTTTTGGCACAGCGCAAAGAAATCGCCGCCCTTTCCGAAGGGCCCGCCAAAGAGGCCGCCAAAGCGGTGCTCGCCGCGCAGGAAACCGCGCTTACCGCAAAGGAAGCCGCCCTTACCGCCGCGGGCAACGCGGCAAACGCTGCTTTCGACATGGCCAGCAGCGCCATGAAGGCGGTAGAAAAAACGCTGACCGACCTGGAAAGCTCCTTCCCCGAAGAGATCACCTCTGCCCTCACCGAAAACGCACAGAAAGTGCAGGATGCGATGAACCGGGCGAAGGACGAAGCCTTTGCGGCTTTCGAAGATGCGCACAAAGCAGACATCGAAAAAGCCCTCGCCGACCTTGAAGCGCGCAAACAGGCTCTGATCGACGCCAACGCGGCATAAAGCGTTTAAGGTAAAACGACATTCCCATCTTATTATCTCGATCTTATAAAAAACCTCCCGAAGCGACCCGTTTCGGGAGAGTTTTTTGCCGTTTTTTATTTTCCTGTTTGTCTTTTCGTTAGATTTTCGATGCGCCGCGGCAAAAAATTGCGCGCCGGGTCTGGACAAATCCGATTCTGTGCGCTATAATAGAAACTGACAATGATAAAGAATGAATATTACGAACCTAAGGCGGACAGCCCCGGATATATCTATTTTCATTACAGCTGCAACAACAGCACGCCGGCGCACTTTCATGACAGCGTAGAGTTGGTATTCGTCGAGGAGGGCGAATTTATTGCGGTCGGCGGCGGGCAGGAAAGGACGCTCGGCAAAGGCGATGTATTTTTTGCCGACGCGTATACCCCTCATCTGTATCGAACCCCGACAGAAAGCCGCGCGTTTGTGGTCGTCCTTTCCGCGCGGTATCTGCGCGATTTTCGGGAATTTTATAGGGGGAGCCTGCCCATGTTCATGCCCGCCGGAAACGACGAAAATGCCGCTCTGTTTGATTTTTTGAGGGTCAATTTTGTCTGTTGGGAGAATTATACCCCGCTCATGCGGGCGGGCTTTGCCGACTGGATCCTCGGATACCTCGCCGCACACTATCCGCCGATCAGCCAAGCGCAGAGCCGCGAAAACCGCTTTATGATAGACGCGCTCACCTATATCGACGCACACTTTGCCGACCCCCTTTCGGCGGCGGGCATCGCCGCACAGTTCGGGTATTCCCCCAACTATTTTTCCGCACTGTTCAACAGGTGCATGCGGATTAATTTTCGCGACTATCTCAACGGCGTTCGGCTGAATAAGACGGAAGAATACCTGCGCCGCGACCCGGAAGCGGGCATCGGCGCGGCGGCACGTTCCTGCGGTTTCGAAAGCCCGAATACATATTACCGCGCCAAAAAGCGCGCGGACGAAATGAAAGACAATCAAGGAAAATCGTAATTTTTGACAATAAATACATAACCGGCGGGATTGATTTCTTCCGGTTTTCCCTTTATAATGGATGCGCAAGGAGGAATGCTTATGAAAATCGGAGCAATCTTAGAAAGTTTCAGAAAACCTTTTGCGGAAGCGGTAAAGCTGGCGCGCGCAGCGGGCGCTGACGGCATGCAGATGTATGCAAACACACAGACCGTCCACAGCGGCATGCGCGCAAAGGATATCGCGGAAGTTAAAAAAGTGCTTTCGGGAGAGGGGCTGGAGATCAGTGCGCTCTGCGGAGATTTCGGCTGCGCGATGTATTACACCCAAAACCGCGAAGAGATCGACCGCGAAAAGCGGATCATGGAAATCGCCAAAGAATTGGGGACGGACATCGTGACCACGCATATCGGCGTAGTGCCCGAAGAGGAGAACTGCCCGCAATACGAAAGCATGCACAACGTCTGCCGCGAATTGGCGGAATTTGCAGATCAAGCAGGCGGACATTTCGCCGTAGAGACGGGGCCGGAATCGGCAGAAAGGCTGAAACACTTTTTGGACGGTTTGGGGAGCCGCGGCGTCGCCGTCAACCTTGACCCGGCAAACCTCGTAATGTGCGCGGGCGACGATCCCGTGCGCGCCGTTTATACCCTTAAAGATTACATCGTACATACCCATGCGAAGGACGGACTGCAGCTGAGAAAAACGGATACGCGCAGGCTGTATGCCGCCCAATGGTACGGTCTTGAACAGGAAAGCTGGGACGCCATCCGCGAAGTACCCCTCGGGGAGGGCGGCGTAGACTGGAATAATTATATCGCCGCACTCAGGGAGATCGGCTACGACGGTTACCTGACCATCGAACGCGAATGCGGCGACGATCCCGTAGCGGACATCACTGCGGCCGTGAAATTTTTGCAAAAGCAACTTGGGAGGACAAAATAATGAAAAAACTTAAGATCGGCATCATCGGCACCGGCAATATCTCGCAGCAGCACGCCGCCGCATATTTGGATGACGAGCGCTGCGAATTGTACGCACTGTGCGATATCGATGAAGAAATTCTCGCCGCCAAAGGCAAACTCTATCACATCGACAGGCTTTATACCGACTGCAACAAAATGCTGGCGGAGCTTCCTGAACTTGACGCCGTAAGCGTATGTACCTGGAACGCGGCGCACGCCCCCTGCACCATCGCGGCGCTCGATGCGGGCAAACATGTGTTCTGCGAAAAGCCGATGGCGATGAGCACGGCGGAAGCCGAAGAAATGCGCGCCCATGCCAAAAAGGCGGGCAAGCTGCTCGGATTGGGATTCGTGCGCAGATTCGGCAAAGACGCCGATTTGGCGCGCGCCCTCATACAGGAAGGAAAACTCGGCAAAATTTATTATGCGAAGGCCGCCTATAATCGGCGCAACGGAAGCCCCGGCGGCTGGTTTGAAAACAAAGCCCGTGCGGGCGGCGGGCCGCTCATCGACCTCGGCGTGCACATCATCGATTTGGTACGCTATATTGCCGGGAATCCCCGCCCCGTTTCCGTATACGGCGCGACCTATTCGCTGTTGCGCGACAGGGAGATCGTCGACCTGCCCGCCTACCTTGCTTCCCGCCCCGATGCGCCCGTAAGCGATGTGGAAGACCTCGCGACTGCGATGATCCGCTTTTCGGACGGCATGATTTTACAGGCGGAAACGAGCTATAAACTATATACGGGAGATGACTGCAACCGCGTGGAACTGTTCGGCACGAAGGGCGGCATCAGCATCGACCCCGACCTCAGTCTGCACACCTCCGCCGCGGGAAAACTGGCAGAAATGTCTTTTCCCTTCCCCGCCGCCTATGGCCCGGAATCATATGCGCAAGAAGTCAAATCGTTTATTTCCGCGATCGTCGACGGCACACCTCTGCGCGCCGACGCGGACGACGGCGTAGAGATGATGAAGATCCTCGACGCGATCTATCTCTCCGCCGAGACGGGGCACGAAGTTATCCTGTAACTTATATTCCTCCTTTTCAATACAAAAAGTCTCCGAAGGGAAATTCCCCTTCGGAGACTTTTTACTGATCAAAGATTTTTGCCGCAGCAATTTTTATACTTCTTGCCGCTTCCGCAGGGGCAAGGGTCGTTTCTGCCCGGCTGCTTGCCCGCCTTTACGGTGGGCTTGGCGCTCCCCTCTGCCGAACGGTTGGTCGTAAGCTCGGTATGGCTTTCGCTGACCAATTCCGTCTGTACGGGGGCGGGCGCCTGCGCAGGTGCGGGGCGATTGACCTCGATGCGCACTTTGAGGAGCATTGCGATCGTATTGTTCTGGATGCGTTCGATCATCTCGTCGAACATTTCAAAGCCTTCCTGCTTGTACGAGATGACGGGATCTACGTTGCCGTACGCGCGCAGGCCGATCCCCTTGCGGAGCTGATCCATCGCATCGATCTGATCGATCCAGTTGCGGTCGACGTTCATCAAAAGGAAGCGCCTCTCCACATCCGCATAATCGATATTGAACTGTTCTTTGACGTCGGCGATCTTCTCTTCGTATGCCTTTTCCGTCGCCTTAGTAATTTTATCGAGCGCGTAATCGGTATCCCATTTGGCGAGTTTATCCTGCGTGATAAAGTGCGTGCCTTCCGGCAAAAGCCGCTGTTCGAGCGCCTTATTGAGGGCGTCCTCGTCCCACTTTTCGGGCATCTCGTCGATGTTGACCGCTTCGGATACGACCTTGCGGACAAAGTCCGGAATAAATTTGACGACCTGTTCGTGCACGTTTTCGCCCTTTAAGACTTTCATGCGCTCGGCATAGATGACCTCGCGCTGCTTATTCATGACGTCGTCGTACTGCAGGATATTTTTACGGATACCGAAGTTGCGGCCCTCGATCGCCTTCTGCGCGTTTTCAATGCCGTGCGAGAGTATTTTGGATTGCAGGCAGGTGTCTTCGTCCTTGCTGAATACGCCGTAGATCTTTTTCAGCCGCTCGCCGCCGAAACGCTTGATGAGGTCGTCTTCGAGCGAGATAAAGAAGATGGAAACGCCCGGATCGCCCTGACGGCCGCTTCGGCCGCGGAGCTGGTTGTCGATACGGCGCGATTCGTGCCGTTCGGTGCCGAGAATGCACAGGCCGCCTGCCTTGACGACCTCTACTTTTTCCGCATCCGTTTCCGCCTTGTAAGCGTCATATAATTCGCGGTAATGCTTGCGCATCTCCTCCGCTTCGCCTTCCAACTCTGCATACGAGGTGGCAAGCTCGATCATTTCATGTTCGACGCCCTCTTCGCGCATGCGTTTTTTGGCAAGATATTCGGGGTTGCCGCCGAGCAGGATGTCGGTGCCGCGGCCCGCCATGTTCGTCGCGATGGTGACCGCGCCGAGGCGGCCCGCCTGGGCCACGATCTCCGCTTCGCGCTCGTGATTCTTCGCGTTGAGAATGTTGTGCTTGATGCCGTTTTTGCGCAGCATGCGGGCGATCTCTTCCGATTTTTCGACGGTGACCGTACCGATCAGGATAGGCTGGCCATTTTCGTGCCGCTCGGAAATTTCCTTCAAAAGGGCGCGCTTTTTGCCGTCCTCTGTGGGATAGACCACGTCGGGCATGTCGTTGCGGATGACCGGCTTATTGGTCGGGATCTCCAAAACGTCGAGGGAATAGATAGTACGGAACTCTCCTTCCTCCGTCTTGGCGGTACCCGTCATGCCGGACAGTTTTTTGTAGAGTCTGAAAAAGTTTTGGAAGGTGATGGTCGCATACGTCTTGTTCTCGTTGCGTACCTTCACGCCTTCTTTTGCCTCGATCGCCTGGTGCAGGCCGTCCGAATATCTGCGGCCGATCATGAGGCGCCCGGTAAACTCGTCGACGATGATGACTTCGCCGTCGTTGACGATATAATCCTCGTCGCGATGGAACAGCTTATGCGCTTTGAGCGCCTGCTGAATGTGATGGTTCAAAGAGGCGTTGTCGATATCGCCGAGGTTTTCGATATTGAAGAAGCGTTCCGCCTTTGCCGCGCCGCGCTCGGTGATCTGTACGCTGCGCGCCTTGCGGTCGATGACGTAATCCCAATCGCCGTACTTATCGCCCATGGCGATGCCGTCATACTCGGTGTATTTGGAATCTTCGGCGGGCTCTTCCTCCTCTTCCGCCTTCTTCTTTTTCTTCTTTTTGCCCTCGTCCGCCTCCGCTTTGACGCCGTCGTCCTCAAAGCCGCCGTTCAACGTGCGCACAAAACGGTCGACGCGTTCGTAAAGCTCGCTCGATTTATCTCCCCTGCCCGAGATGATGAGAGGGGTCCTCGCCTCGTCGATGAGGATCGAGTCAACTTCGTCGACGATGGCAAAGTCGAGATCGCGCTGCACCATCTTTTTGAGGTCGGTCTTCAAATTGTCGCGCAAATAGTCGAAGCCGAGTTCGTTGTTGGTCGCATAAGTGATGTCGCAGTTATATGCCTTCTGCTTGTCGGCATCTTCCATGCCGGGCACGACCACGCCCACGCTAAGGCCGAGGAAACGATGTACTTTGCCCATCCATTCGGCGTCGCGCTTGGCGAGGTAGTCGTTGACGGTGACGATATGCACCCCCTTGCCCGCAAGCGCGTTGAGATAGGCGGGAAGGGTCGCCACGAGCGTCTTGCCTTCGCCCGTCTTCATTTCGGCGATGCGCCCCTGATGCAGGGCGATGCCGCCGATGATCTGTACATGATAATGTTTGAGTTTCAGCACGCGCCAAGCCGCCTCGCGCACGAGTGCGAACGCATCATACAGGATCTCGTCGAGCGTTTCCCCCTTGGCAAGGCGCTCTTTCAATACATCCGTCTGTTTGCGGAGATCTGCATCGCTCATCGCGGCATATTTCGGCTCGAGGGCCTCGACCTGATAAGCCATCTTATCCAGCTTACGCAGGCTCCTTCTGCCGTCGCTGTTGAGCATATAATTGATCAATCCCATTCTTATACCTCTCTATCGCGCGCAAAAAAGCGCGCTTCCCTTTAAAATCGCATATCGCATTTATTTTACAATATTTTGATGGAAATGTAAAAGATTTTTTAAGGTAAATTGACAAATTGGCGATTATTTAACCTTATTTTCATCTTTAGCGGGAACGCTCGCCGCCGTAAGCAGATAGACGGCCGCGGCGCCCGCGCCGAACAGCGGCGCCGCAAGCGCATCGGCGGTGGCGCCCGTCGTCATGACGTCGTCGACGATCAAGATCTTTTTTCCCGCACACTTTTTGCGCTCGCGCACATGAAAGCTCCCCTTCAGGTTTTCCGCCCGTTCTTTGCGGGAAAGCTCCTTTTGCTCGCCCGTTTCGCGCGTTTTAGAGATCACGCCCCGTTCGAGGGGAACGCCCGCTTCCCCGCATACCCTTTCCGCAAGCAGTTCAGACTGGTTATACCCGCGCTTCTTCTGCGCGGCGGCCGTCATGGGTACGAACACGGCGAAGTCGGCATCGGCAAAATTTTTTTGCAGCACGGGTATCATCGCCTCCGCAAACGCCCCCGCGAGATAAGGTTTCCCGCTTTTAAAGTTTTTGACGAGGCGGACGATCTCCCCTTCATAACAAAAGGCGGAACGCGCCCTCGTATATGCGGGCATGACAGCCTTGCATTCAAGGCAAACCGGATAATCGTCCGCGATGCGCCTGCCGCACTTAGAGCAGACAGACCCGCCATTGAACGGCAGCGTTTTGAGGCAGTGCCCGCAGAAATAGCTGTCAGCAAATACATCTGCCCCGCACGCCGCGCATGTCAGTTTTTCGTTATAAAACGCCCTGCGCAAAAAATTTTTCAGGGCGGACGTCAATTTATCGGACATGCGCCCTCCCCTGCGGCGAGGGCGCGCTTTTCCAAGGCGCGGACAAACGCCTCCTTTCCGTCGCAGTATCCTTCTATATCGTATGGATAGCGTCCGGCGAGCGCCCTTTTCAGCGCGCCGTATGCCGCGGCCTCACCGGGATGGGAACGCAGATAGTCGCGCACCGCGAGGTGACGGGCGACATTGACCCGATCGTCCTGCGCAAAAATATGCACCTGATGCGTCCGCTCGTCTCCTCCCTTTCTGAGATACCGCCTGCCAGCGATCCCGAACTCCCCCATCCACTCGTAGCCGAGCCGCTCAAAACGGGAGCGGCATGCGTCCGCCCGCGCAAGGTCAGTTACGACGGGCATGATGTCGATGATCGGCTTTGCGGCAAGCCCTTCGACCGCCGTGCTGCCGATATGGTGCACGGCAACGCAGTTTTTTCCCAAAATTTCTTTAATTTTTGCCGCTTCCGCACGGAACATTTCTGCCCATTGCGGATCGTAATCGACGACGACTATATGCTGCATTTTCATCCTCCGCACCGCAAAATAGGGCGGCAACGCCGCCCTCCCTTACGTTTACAGATATTTGGCAAGAAGCTGCGCCATATCCGTCCTTTCCCACGGAAATTCTTCCCGCCCGAAATGGCCGTATGCCGCCGTCCTTTTATAGATGGGCTTGCGCAGCCCCAGCTTTTCGATGATCGCCGCAGGGCGCAGATCAAAATTTTCCCGGATGATTTGTGCCAATTTTTCATCGGAAATTCTGCCCGTTCCATAAGTATTGACAAAAACGGAAACGGGGTTTGCCACGCCGATCGCATAGGCAAGTTCGATCTCGCACTCGTCGGCAAGATGCGCCGCCACGATATTTTTGCAGATATAGCGCGCCATATATGCCGCGCTCCGGTCCACTTTTGTCGGGTCTTTCCCGGAGAAAGAGCCGCCGCCGTGCGCACATCTGCCGCCGTAAGTATCGACGATGATCTTTCTGCCCGTCAGACCGCTGTCCCCCTCGGGGCCGCCCACTTCGAACCTGCCCGTGGGGTTGATAAAATATTTGGTGTTTTCGTCGAGCAGATGCGCGGGCACGACTTCGGCGATCACATATCTTTTGATATCTTCGCGCAGCCTCTCTTGGCTGACGCGCTCGTCGTGCTGTGCGGAAACCACGACGGCATCCACGCGCACGGGCGTTTTCCCATCGTATTCGACGGTGACCTGCGTCTTTCCGTCCGGGCGCAGGTAGGGCAAAAGCCCGCTCTTGCGCACGTCGGCCAGCCGTTTTGCGAGCTTGTGCGAGAGCACGACGGTGAGCGGCAGAAGTTCCTTGGTTTCGTTCACGGCATACCCGAACATCATGCCTTGATCGCCCGCGCCGATAAGGTCGAGCGCACCGCCGCCTGATTTTCTTTCCACCGAAGCGTCTACCCCCATTGCGATATCGGGGCTCTGCCCGTGAATGGCGGTAATAACCGCGAGGGAATTGTACGAAAAGCCCTGCCCGCCGGTATATCCGATCTCTTTGACGGTATTTTTGACGATTTTAGAAATATCGACATAGCAGCTTGTGGACAGTTCGCCCATGACGAGCACCATGCCCGTCGTCGCGCAGCATTCGATGGCGACGCGCGCATCCTTATCTCTTTCGAGGACGGCGTCCAAAACGGCATCGGATATTTGATCGCACACTTTATCGGGATGACCCTCGGTGACGCTTTCGCTCGTAAAATATTTTTTCATTGTATTTCCTCCTGCGTTTTCTCACCATTTCGGAAAGCAATTTCATTATATATTTTTTCCCTATAAAAGTCAATGTGTTATCGCTTTACAAAGGCGGAAAAAATATGCTAAAATCAGCATATGGCGGAAAAATGTACGCTCTGCCCCGTACAATGCGGGGCAGACAGAAAAGACGGCCGAGGCTACTGCGGCGCAAACGACAAAATACAGGTGGCAAAATACGGGCTGCATCCCTATGAAGAGCCGTGCATCTCATTTAAAAACGGTTCCGGGACAATATTTTTTTCGGGCTGTGCGCTCCGCTGCGTCTTTTGCCAAAATTACGAAATTTCACACGGCCGCGCGGGAGAAGAGATAGACGAAAAGCGGCTCGCCGCCATTTTCGCCGAACTAGAGGAGCTCGGCGCGGAAAACATCAACCTTGTAACGGCTGCACACTATGTGCCGCAGCTGCTCCGCGCATTTCGGTTGCACCGCCCCAAGATCCCCGTGGTATGGAACACCCATTCTTACGAAAAAACGGAAACATTGCGGGCGATCGATCCCTATATCGACATATATTTGCCCGACCTCAAATACTTTTCGCCCAAAATTTCGGCGCGCTACACGGGGCGTGCCGACTATTTTGAAATTGCGAGCGCTGCCGTCGCCTTTATGGCAAAGCGCCCGTGCGATGTGCGGGGCGGCAAAATGTTTACGGGCTGCATCGTTAGGCACCTCGTACTCCCTCTGTGCGTAAACGACAGCATCGCCCTCATGCGGTGGTTTATATCTCTCGCTTCGGGCGCCTATTTCTCCCTGATGGGGCAATATACACCCTGCGGGAATATCGGGCAATACCCCGAACTCAATCGGCGCGTCACGCCGCGCGAGTACAAAAAGGCAGAGGACTTTTTACTCTCCTCCGGCTACGAACACATTTTTTTGCAGGCACTGAACGCTGCGGACGAACGGTACATCCCCGATTTTTCGGACAAGACGGATACGCTGTTTTGAAAAATCTTCGATGTTTTGGCGGGGAGGATCCGCCCATCGCGTTTATTCGCTCCGGGCGAGTTTGCGTTTGAGCTTGTTGAGCTTTTTGACGAGCGCGGCCGTTTCGGAAGGAGAAGCCGCCGCAAAAGCGCGCTCTACTTCTTCGATATAAGCGGCATCGATCTTTTTTTTCATACGGGAAGTATCGGCAAAACAAGGGTATTTATGCTTTTAGACTTGGAAAACGTAGCGTTCGGCTACGATGACAAAAAAATATTCGAAAAGGTGACCTTTACCATCCATGAGGGGGAGCGCATCGGCTTTATCGGCCCGAACGGCGAGGGAAAAACGACCCTGATCCGCATCATGACGGGCGAACTTGTGCCCGACGAAGGAAAAATCTTTAAAAAAGGCGGCTTAAAACTCGGTTATCTCGCCCAAACGGGCGGCTATGAGAGTGAAAACACCGTCTATGCGGAGATGCGCGGCGTTTTCGCGGACGTATTCGGCGCGATGGAAAAACTGCGCGATACGGAAAGGCAGCTCGCCGCGGCAGAATACGGCAGCGCCGAATTTGCCGCGCTGTCTGCAAAATACGAGCAATTGGACAGGCGGATCGCCGCCGCAGACGGCTACAATGCCGACGTGAAGATCAAGACCGTGCTCAACGGCATGGGATTTGAGCGGGCGTACGATCAAGTTATTTCCACCATGAGCGGGGGAGAAAAGACGCGCCTCAAGCTGTGCCGCCTCCTTTTGGAAGAACCGGAGATCCTTTTTTTAGACGAGCCCACCAACCACCTCGACGTTTCCACGCTGTTTTGGCTGGAAAGCTATCTCGCCTCTTATAAGGGCGCGATCTTCGCCGTATCGCACGACCGGTATTTTCTCGACCGGGTGGTGCAGAAGATCTTTGAACTGGAAAACAGGCGGGTACAGGTTTACCGCGGCAATTATTCCAAATACAAGATATTAAAGGCGGAAAAGGTGCTTACCCAGCAGCGCGAATATGACAAACAGCAGGAAGAGATCGCCGCGCTCAAAGATTATGTGGCACGCAACATCGTGCGGGCGACGACGGCAAAGAGCGCGCTTTCGCGCGTAAAAAAGCTGGAAAACATGGAAGTGCTTGAAAAGCCCCTGCCCCCGCCCCAACCGCCGCGGTTTCGCTTTACGTTCGACGAAAAGAGCGAAGAATCGGCACTGCGCGTTGACGGGCTTTCGCTGGCGGCGGGCGGCAAGCCCCTGTTCGCAGACGCCTCTTTTGAAGTGCGCCGCGGCGATAAAGTGGCGATCGTCGGCGAAAACGGTACGGGAAAATCCACCCTGATCCGCGCGCTCGTCAAACATATCGACCCCGCCGTGCACTGGGGGCGCTTCGTCAAAACAGGGTATTACGATCAGGAAAATGCCGACCTCGACCCCGACGAGACGGTTTTGGGCGCGCTGTGGCACAAGCACACGGGTTGGACGCAGACGGAGGCGCGCGCGGCGCTCGCGCGGGCAAAACTGACCGCCGAAGACATCGAAAAAAAGGTCAAAAGCCTTTCGGGCGGGGAGCGGGCAAAACTGTCACTCGTTCTGCTGGAGGCGGAGCGGGCTAACTTCCTCGTACTGGATGAGCCGACCAACCACCTCGACCTTTTGGCGCGGGAAGCGCTCGAAGAGGCGCTGCGCGCCTATGAAGGCACCCTGCTGTTCGTTTCGCACGACCGCTATTTTATTCAAAACCTCGCTTCGAAGGTCATAGAGATCGCAGGGCAAACGCTTACCCTCTATCCCTGCGGATACGAGGAATTCAACGAGCGGAAAAGGGCGGCATCGGAGAGGGTGCAGGCGCAGGCAAAGGAAGGCAGAGAGAGCAGGCAAAACGCTTCTTACCGTTCCAAGGCAGATCGCGCGGAGGATGCCCAAAAAAAACAGCGCATCAAACAGGCAGAAAGCGATATTGCGGAAACGGAGGCGGAGATCGCCTCCCTGCATGAGGAAATCGCCCGCCCCGAGATTGCCGCCGACTATAAATTGATGAATGAAAAATGTGCGCGCCTCGATGCGCTGAACGAGCGCCTCGACGCGCTGTATAAAACGTATGAACAGCTGATCTCTTGACGGCACAAAGCCCTTCCCCGAACGGGGAAGGGCTTTGTAAATTGGTTTATATAAAACTTTTATAATTTTTCCGCGATCGCCTTCAAAAAGCCTTCCGAATCGAGCTTGACGGGAGTGATCCCCTCCGACTTGAACAGGGGCACGAGGTCGCCCGTCATTTTTCCCTCTTCGATCGTCTGAACGGTCGCTTTTTCCAGCTTCTTCGCAAAAGCCGTGAGCGCGGGGATGCCGTCCAGTTCTCCCCTCTTTGCGAGCGCGCCAGTCCATGCAAAAATGGTCGCCACGGAGTTGGTAGAGGTGGATTCCCCCTTCAGATACTTGTAATAGTGGCGGGTCACCGTGCCGTGCGCCGCTTCAAATTCGTAATTGCCGTCGGGCGAAACGAGCACGGATGTCATCATGCCGAGCGAACCGTAAGCGGTCGCCACCATGTCGCTCATCACGTCGCCGTCGTAATTTTTGCAGGCCCACAGTACCCCGCCCTCCGAGCGGACGATGCGCGCGACCGCGTCGTCGATAAGAGTATACATATATTCGATGCCCGCGGCTTCGAACTTTTCTCTGTATTCCTTTTCGTAAAGATCGTTGAAAATATCTTTGAAATGGTGGTCGTACTTTTTGGAAATGGTGTCCTTCGTGGCGAACCAGAGGGGCATTTTCACATCGAGCGCGTAATTGAAGCAGGAGCGCGCGAAACTTTCGATCGACTTATCGGTATTGTGCACCGACTGCACGATGCCGCCCCCGTTTTTAAAGTCCTGCACGAGCAGTTTTTCCTTCACTTCGCCGTTCTCCCCTTCCACGAGAAGATACGCCCTGTCCCCCTGCGCCGTACGCGTTTCCACGCCCGAATACACGTCGCCGTAGGCATGACGGGCGAGCACGATCGGTTTTTTCCAGCCGGGGATGTAGGGCGTGATGCCCTTGGCGAGGATGGGCGCGCGGAACACCGTTCCGTCCAGAATGCGGCGGATGGTGCCGTTCGGGCTCTTCCACATCTGTTTGAGTTTGTACTCCTCCACCCGCTGCGCGTTGGGGGTGATGGTCGCGCACTTGACGCCCACCTTATATTTTTTATTGGCGTTTGCCGCATCCACGGTGACCTGGTCGTCCGTCCTGTCGCGGTTGACAAGCCCGAGGTCATAATACTCGGTTTTCAGGTCGACATAGGGGCAGATCAGGATATCTTTGATCCACTGCCACAAAACGCGGGTCATTTCGTCGCCGTCCATCTCGACGATCGGGTTTATCATTTTAATCTTTGCCATATCCGTACTCCTTGCAGAGATGTTTCTTCCTATATTTTACCAAAAAACAAAGAAAATCACAAGCGTTTACCCTGCCGCCAAACAAAAACGGCGGGATAACTCCCGCCGCATTTTTATCGTTTCGGCAATAAAGCCGTCAGCATATTTCCTTCGCCGATCCGCCTGCCGCTCGTATCGCAAGTATATCTGCCGTCAAAATAGCCGAGTCTTCTCCCCGAAGGATCGGTGATGTACTGCCTATTCCCCACATCTACGATCTTGCCGATCACACGGCCCTGCTTATCTTTCAATACTTGATTCATAAAAATACTCCTTTTATTTATTGAATAATGATCAAATCGTTTGGTGATAATTGAGAAAATCTCTCACATCGGCTTCGGTTTCGATCGGCAGAAGGTCTTCGGGCGTAATATATTCCGATGTCACGTTCCCGTTTTCGTCTTTTTTGTACAGGCCGAACTCCTCGGCTCCATGGTTTTCAAAAAATTTCGTACACGCTTTGATTTTATATATGATCGTATCTTTATCGCCCTTATACAGTAGCGGCGAAACCAACCAACTATCCTCTTCGACCAAACGATCGACCGGCAATTTTCCCTGTTCGACCAGCGGTGCGATCGTTCCGTCAAAAATCCAAATAAAGTCGCCTGTCGTACATGCGATTTTAGCTTCGCCGAGAAGCCTCGCAAACTCGATCCAATGATTCCGGATCATTCCCGCGGTATATTTGCCGAAACTTTTATATGAACCCAACTCCGTCAATTTATAACGTAACACCCTGTGCACATTGCTTTCCAATG
Source organism: uncultured Clostridia bacterium (assembly GCA_904374385.1). Lineage (GTDB taxonomy): Bacteria > Bacillota > Clostridia > Christensenellales > Borkfalkiaceae > Borkfalkia. Next base: position 23,221 of record CAJFGA010000001.1, read on the forward strand.
TCCCTGAAATTTCCCCCTTTACCCAACCGAAGCCGCCCTCCGCTTCGGGGCTGTATAAAAGTTTATCAAAATATGCAAATTGGATTTCTATCGAATGCTTGTTCAGTATCTTTTCTTCATCGGTCAACTTGACCGAACTATCAAACTGCGTCTTCCACAATTCGGCTATTTTGTCTACCGATTTTGCGAGTTCCTCCAATGAAAGTGCTGTGTAATCGATTTTTGATTTCTTTTTGAAAAGTCCCATTTTTCCCTCCGAGTGATTTTATTTATATTATAGTAACAATTCTTGTTACTGTCAAGCGATTTGTAACAAAAAATGATACACTTTTGTCATGAATTTTTTCAAAGAACGTTTAAAAGAACTGCGTCTTGAACGTAACCTGACCCAACAGGATCTCGGTAAAATACTGCATACTACCAAAATGGCAGTTTCGCATTGGGAAAAGGGGCACAGCGAACCAAGCATTGCGCAGTTGATCGTTTTATCCGATTATTTTGATGTTTCGATCGACTATCTTGTCGGAAAAAGTAATTTCCCCTAAATATGGAAAGCAGCGGGCCGCCCAAAGGCGGCCCGCTGCTTCATCTGTTCTATAAAAAATATGTCATCTCCCCCGTTTTCCGCCCTTGGCGGGCAGCGAAGTGAGCACGCCGCAGTTTTTCAGCATTTTTTTGCCGCCGGCGGCCTTTGCTTCGAGTATGCCCTGTTCGATCAGATCGCTCAGCAGGCGCGAAAAGCCCGCCATGCTTTCGGCGAACAGGTAGTAAGCGAGCGAACCGGGCACGGTGTTCATCTCGTTAAAGTATACCTCCTCTCCCGCAAGGAGAAAATCTGCGCGCACGACGCCGCAAAGATTTAAGCGGCGGTAGAGCAGTTTGGTATACCCCTTAATGCGCGCGGCGCTCTGTTCGGGCAGCGCCGCAGGAAAGTTGCGCACGCGCTCTTTGCCGCCCGCCATGTATTTGTCGCGGAAGGTCAAAATTTTATGTGCGGTGAGCGGTTCTTCACATTCGGAAACGACGATCTCGCTCCCCTTTTTATAGGCGGCGCAATTGATCTCCCGACAGCCGGCGAGATATTTTTCGGCAATGACGACGGCGTCGTACTCCAAAGCGGACTGCACGGCGCGGACGAGCTCCGCCCTGTTTTCGGCGACGAGCACGCCGATGCTCGAGCCCTGCCGCGCCGGCTTTACAATGACGGGATAGCCGATGCGCTCTTCCACACACCGCAGCGCCATTGCCGCGCGCTTTTTGTACTCCGCCTCGCCGATGCGGAACCAGGGCGCGCTCTTGATGCCGAGCGCCTTCGCCACGAGCTTGGTTAACCCCTTATCCATAAAGACGGCGGATCCCGCCATTCCCGGAGATGCGCAGGGAATGCGGTTGAGCGCAAAGAGGGCGGATACCGTGCCGTCCTCCCCTCCCAATCCGTGACAGCCGTTGATGCCGCAGTCGATCCGGGCGACTTCTTTGATCTTTTTTCCCTTTACGGTACACAATTTTCCGTCTAAAAAGAGCGCTTCTTCCGCCTTGGATTCGATGCCGCTGCGGAAGTTCGCCACGTCAAAGAGCGCTTTGCCCGTATAAAATTTGCCGCTTTGGGCAAGGTACACGGGGTGCGACACATACCGTTCGCGGTCGAGAACATTCGCCGCCATCGTGCCCGTGATGACGGAAATTTCATTTTCGCAGGACATGCCGCCGAACACGACGGCGATATTTTTCAAACAATTCTGCATCAATAAAAAACACCTCCGCAAAAATTTTTTTGCTTTGGTGTTTCCCGAAAAATTGAAATTTTCTTCCGGACGCGCAAAGAAGGCGCCGGCAAAGCTCTCTATTGATAGATATCAGGCAAATCGTTGAGGAACAACACGGTGTCACCGGGCTGCAATGTTTCCGACAATATTTTTTGTGCGGCGGCCAGGTCGGGCACGACGGTGAGTTTTTCCGCTTCTCCGCCTGCGGCCAAATAACCGCGTTTGACGGCGGTGACGAGGGTTGCCCCCACCAAGATGACAAGATCCAACCCGACGAGCTTTCCGCCGAGGGCGGCGTTTTCTCCCTCTTCCAAGATACCCAATTCCACGATGCCGGGCGTGACGACAAACTTCCTGCCCGAAAAGGCTTTGAGCGCTTTGACCGCCTCTTCCGCCCCCACTACGTTGGCGTTGTAGGCGTCATCCAAAATATTGACCCCTCCCGCCGCATAAAGCTGCAGCCTGTGGGGCACATAGTCTAATTTTTCGATGCCTGCGACGATCTCTTCGCGGGTCAGCCCCAACTTATAGGCGACTGCCGCGGCGAGCGCGATATTGCGCGCATTGTGTTCGCCCAAAAGTTTGCTGTGTACTTTGCTCTCCGCCACGCCGAGTGCGAGCGTAAAATCGATGCCCCTTTCGGAAAGCACGATTTTATGTGCGCCGCATTCCCCGTGCTCCCCCATGAGCACTTTTTTCAGCTTTGCGGCGGCTATATCCAGCTTCTGCGTATTTTCGTCTGCGGCGATAAAGGCATATCCGCCTTCCTTCGTTCCCGCCAAGATCTCTCCCTTTGCGGCGATAACGTTTTCCAACGAGCCGAACGTTTCCACATGCTGCGGGCAGATGCCCGTAATGACGCAGTGATCGGGCACGACCATATCGCACAGCGCGGCGATATCGCCCGCGCGACGCGCGCCAATTTCCGCGATAAAGACGTCATACTCGTTCAAATCGACGTTCTCGATCGCCTTGGCGATGCCGAGAGGCGTATTGTACGACGCAGGCGTAGCGAAAACCCTGTATTTTTGCGAGAGGAGCGCGGCTATAAAATTTTTGACGCTCGTCTTGCCAAAGCTGCCCGTAATGCCGATCTTAACGCACTCGGCGGCATGCAGCTTTTCGCGCGCGGGAATGAGAAATTTTTCATTCTTTGCTTCCGAAAAGGGCGCGTCGACCGCATTGGCGAGGCGCAGCAGAGAGGGCAATAAAATGGGCAGAACGGCGAGCGGCAGGTAACGGAGATGGGTCACCAGGTCGATTTTTATCGCATAGGCGAGTGCATTGACGGCCACCACAAGGATTGCCGAGGCAATAAAAACACAGATGCATTCGAGCGCATAGATCCGTTTGGCGCGCGCTGTCGAGTCAAGGGGAACTTTGAGCGCCCTTTTATCCGCGTGGCAGTATACGGCGACAAAGACGGGGAAGGGCAGCAGCGCGATATATGCCGCCCAGCTTTGCGTAAAGGAAAAGACGACGGCAAGCACCGCCGACGCGAGCGCGATGAGAAAGGCAAGCAGGATAAAGCGGGAATATACCATATTCCCCTTTCGTTTCGTCCATGCGGCGAAGCGCTTTCCGTCATAGCCGGACTGCTGCAGCGCGCCCAGCATTTTAAAGGTGCACAGGGGCAAGAGAAGCGCGAGCGCGACGGATATGAGCGCGTATTCCGCGATCGATGCGAGTGTAAACATATGTCTTTTCCCTCATAAAGGAAGATTTATCGGAAAAATTCGCGCGCGATCGCATTGAACCGCGCGGGATCTTCGCAAAAACAGAAATGCCCGCATCCGGGCATGACGACGAGCGCCGAGCCGCGCGTGCCTTGCACGAGTTTTTCCGCCATGCAGAGCGGCGTCGCCGTGTCCTTTTCGCCGAACACATACAGCGTACGGGCACAAATTTTTTCAAGACACGGCGTAAGATCTTCATTGACGATCTTTTTATAACTTTCGCGCATGACGGGCGAAAGGGTGCGGTATTCTGGCGAACCGAAATTTTTTTCGGCAAAGCGGGGCGCCAGCTTTTTTGCGATGCGATAGGCGCGCACCCTGCACCGATACGAGAAACCGCGCTGGGGCGGAATGCCCGCGCAGCCGACCAACAGCGCCCGCGCAAATTGTTTCGGCCGTTCGGACAGCAGTTTGAGCGCAACTCTGCCGCCGAAGGAATGGGCGATGAGCCGCGCGCCTTCGCGGACGCCGAGCTGGGGCAAAAGGCGTTCGGTAAAGGCGGCATAGTCGCCCACCGACCACGCCTCGGTAAGAGGCGCGCTCTTGCCGAAGCCGATAAAATCGAATGCGGTCACGCGGTAATATTTTGCAAAATATTTTATCTGGCAGGTAAAACTTTCCTTTGAAGAGAGGTAACCGTGCAGGAAGACGAGGTCTTCCCCTGCCCCCTCTTGCAGGACGGATATTTCTTTTCCCTCCGATAAAATGGCGCACCTCCGCAAAGATCCGTGCCCGCGCGCCCAATCGCGCGCTATAAAACTTTTTCCATCACGAGCGCGTCCTCCCCGTCGCCGTAATAGCGGGGGCGGGCATACCTTCCGACGTAACCCGCCTTCAAATACAGCCGCATAGCCGCCGCATTGGAGACGCGCACTTCGAGAAACATCCTTTTTGCGCCCGCCGAACGGGCACCCTCTTCCAATTGTCGCAGCAGCGCCGCCGCGATTCCGCGCCGGCGGAAACCGCTTTCGACGGCGAGATCGGCGAGATCTGCCTCTTCTCCCGCTACCATGCAGAAGCCGTAACCGACGACGCTACCCTCCTCTTCCGCTGCCAGCGTCAGGGCACGGTCGTTAAAAAAGGTATCGGCAAGCATCTGAAAAGTCCAAGGATCGGAAAAACATTTTTTTTCTATTGCGGCGATCGAAAAGATATCTTCGTATACCCATTTGCGATAGAGCATGCTCATTGCCTCCTGCCTTCCCGCTCCTCTTCCGCCTGACTCTTTTTCAGGTAGAATGCGGAAAGTTCGCCGAAATCGCTTTTCCCCGCCGCGCGGACCGCCGCCAAAAGCCCCGCCGCGGGATCGGCCTTGCGGTATGGAACGGGCAGAGGAAAATAAGAGCATACCGTATACTCCCGCGCCAGATCGGCGAGCGCGCCGCCGTCTATGCGCGCGGGTTCACCCAAGATCCGCTTGTCTGCCGCAAAGGTACACACATAATAAAATCCCCTTCCGGCAGGGACCGCCGCCGCCAGCTTGCCTTCTGCATTATATGCAAGGGTCTGAAAAGATGTTATGCCCAAGGCGGGCTTTTGCACCGCCGCGCAAAAGCCTTTCGCCGCGGAAACGCCGATGCGGATGCCCGTAAACGACCCCGGGCCGGTGACTGCGGCAAAAAAATCGCACTCCCTCGGCGCAAGGCCCGCCTTTGCGAGCGTTTCCTCGACGGCGCCCATCAGACGCACCGAATGCTGCATGCCGCACTGCGGTTCAAAACAAATCTCCGCCCTGCCGTTCTTCGCGGCGATGACGGTGAGATATTCGTTGGACGTATCGATGGCGAGAAAATTCATGGCGCTACGATCTCCCTTTCCTTTTCTCCGCGCTTCAAAATGCGCACGACTTTGCAGCGCTCCGGCAGAACGTCGGCAATGTTCTGCGGCCATTCGACCACGCAGACGCCGCCCGCATAAAAGTAATCGCACAGGCCGAGCGCCTCCGCCTGCGCGCCGTTTTTAAGGCGATAACAGTCATAATGGTATAAAACGCCGCCATAGTCGTTCATATAGGCGTAAGTGGGGCTTGTGATCTCGTCCTCTATGCCCAAGCCTTGGGCGAGCCCCTTGACAAATATCGTCTTGCCCGCACCCATTTCGCCCTCTAACAGGACGACGTCGCCTGGCACGAGCGTCTTGGCATATTCTTTTGCAAAATCGATCGTTTCGCGTTCGCTATTCGAGATCATGACAGCCTTCCCAAAAATAAAAGAGGCGCTTTGAACACCTCTTTCATTATAATATAACCGCCGCAATTTTGCAATTAAAACTTATCCAAAAGGCGCGAAATTCTCTTATAAGCGAGCAAAGTGATGCCCGAAGCGAGCAGACACCGCAGCAGATTAAAGGGCAAAACGGACAGCGGCAGGTAATACGAATAGAAATTTTCCGCCGTGCATGCGGGGAACAGCCCCGTGAGCATGCCCGCGATCGCATCGATACCGCCGAACATCTCCGCATAGGCGGGAATGATGATGAAGCGGTTCGTCAGCAGAGAGATGCCCGTAGAACAGAGCGTTCCCACTGCGAGCGCGACCAGCGCCCCCTTAAACGAGCGATGATATTTGTAGATCAGCCCGGCGGGTACGACGAGCGTCAGACCGCAAAAGAGATCGGAAAGATCCCCCACAAACCCGGACGAGGTCCCCTGAATGAGCAGCTTTAAGAGCAGTTTTACGACGACGATGACACTGCCCGCCACCGGCCCGAGCGCAAACGTACCGATCAGAGCCGGAATGTCCGCCAAGTTCAGCTCTAAAAAGGAAGGAAAAATAAAGGGAAGCGGAATGCGGATAAGCTGCAATACCGTTGCGAGCGCGGCAAACATGGCGATCTTTGCCAAGTTAGAAGCGGAAAAAAACTTCTTTTTTTTCCCCGCTTTGAGCATCTGATCATGCGGCTCTGCCGCACCGCCCTGCGCGGTTACGGCGGTCTGTTTTTGTTCCGCCGAGGCGGAAACGCCCTCTTCTTTCATACTAAAACACCTCGAAAAATATTTTCCAAGGGGTGAAAGAAAACCCCGCAATCGACTTGCGGGGCATATTTTTGAATATTTTTGCACGCATTCCTGCGCGCGCGAATTTTCAAAAACATTCTTTTCTCATCCGGACTATACCGTCGGTACGGGATTTGCACCCGTTCAGAGGCCTTGCAGGCCTGTCGCAGACTGTCACTGCCGGTGGGGAATCGCACCCCGCCCCAAAGAATCGTTTGAAATTAGCTGTATTATAATATATGCGCGGCAAAATGTCAAATAAATCGGACAGATATTTTACACTGCGCGCGGAGATCCCGCAGGAACCGCAACGCGCAACGAATTTTTCAGGCGGGATGCCGCGATCCCTTTGAGCGCGATGGAGGCGATCAAAAGGAAAAACACCAGCGCCGCCAGGCACAGGCAGATCATGATGCCATACGCGGAAGACGCCGCCAATGCGGTGAAAAAGCCCATGGCGCTGAACAATATCAAATAAATGATCGGGCAGATCATCGAGGAATGGATACGGCTGACGGTAAGAACGTCGGTACCGCCATTACGGACGATTTTGCGCATACGCAGGCCGACGATCAGCTCAAGAATGCTAAAAACGACGACGCCCGCCAACACGAAAATCGCCATCAGCAACGCGAGAAGCAGAAGAAACCCGACCCCCACGGCTATGGCATAATCGTCGATCGGTTCGGGATCATATCCGAACACAAAAAAGACAAGTACGCAGACTGTAAAAAGGATACCTGCCATAAAGGCGATTATATCCACCCAGCCGCTGCTGCGCAGCGGTCGGCGAAAATCTTTATCCATCATTCCCTCCACCGTAAAATTCACATATATTATAACAAATGCAAAAAGAAATGTCAATATTCTTCTTTTTGCCGGCAATGTACGCACAATCATTCGAAAGAAACGGCGGGCTCTCTCCTTGCCTTCCCCGTTGGGGGAAAAACTCCCATATTTATCCTTTTGCCCCGTCGGGGGGGACTAGATACAAAAGCCCTCCCCGGACTTGCGGGGAGGGCAAAAGCTCAATACCTTTGTTTACGGATGCTGCCGTCTTTTTTATGGATGGTGATGCTGCCGTTTTGATTGGCGGCGAGCTTTTTCGCATACGCGATGGCCTCTTCCTGCGTATCGAACAACTTGATCGCCTTTTCGCCCTTGGCAAATTTTACCTGCCATTTGCCATCCTGCCGATGCACGATATGGTAGTTTTTGGATGCGGGCTTCGCCTTCTGCTCTGCAACTGCAGGGCCGGCTGTTTCTGCAGGCTTTGCCTTGCTTTCGTTCGCCTGCGCCTGTACTTTTGCGGGCTGCGCGGCAGGCTTATCCGTCTCCACAGCCGAAGCCGTTTTTCCCTTCTTTTTCGCCTCTTTTGCAGCTATTTTTGCCTGCTTGGCGGCAAGTTTTTCCTCTTTCTTTTTGGCCTTAGCTTCCGCTTTTGCCTTTTTTGCTTCTTCTTTCGTCATGACAGCACCTCCTTACATGACATCGTTCGCATAGAGAGGATATTTTTCGCACAGCTTTTTGACCTCTGCGCGCACGGCATCGAAAGCATCCTCCCTTTCGGCAATAATTTTGGAAATGAGGCGGGCGATCAGGCGGGCATCCTCCTCCTTAAACCCGCGCGAGGTGATGCTCGGCGTACCGATGCGTATGCCGCTGGTGACAAAGGGGCTGGTCGTTTCAAAGGGGATGGTATTTTTGTTGACGGTGATATTTACCTCGTCGAGCATCTTTTCCAACTCTTTGCCCGTCATATTTTTGTCGCGCAGATCCACGAGCATAAGGTGATTGTCGGTACCGCCCGATACGAGACGCACACCGCACTTGGTAAATTCATCTGCCATCGCCGCCGCATTTTTCACCACCTGCCGCTGGTATTCCTTAAACGCGGGGGAAAGCGCCTCTTTGAAGGCGACCGCCTTGCCCGCAATGACGTGCATGAGCGGCCCGCCCTGCATGCCGGGGAAAACAGCCTTGTCGATCGCCTTGGCATACTGCTCTTTGCACATGATCACGCCGCCGCGGGGCCCCCTAAGCGTCTTGTGCGTGGTGGTGGTCACGATGTCGGCATACGGCACGGGGGAAGGATGCAGCCCCGCCGCGACGAGGCCGGCGATATGCGCGATGTCGACCATAAGGTAAGCGCCGACTTTATCCGCAATTTCTCGCAATTTTGCAAAATCTATGATGCGCGGATATGCCGAAGCGCCCGCAACGATCATTTTAGGCTTGTTTTCGAGGGCAATTTTTTCGAGTTCCGCATAGTCGATGCGCTCATCCGTTTCGGAGACGCCGTACGGCACGATCTTAAAATATTTGCCCGAAATATTGACGGGCGATCCGTGCGTCAAATGTCCGCCGTGCGAAAGGTTCATTCCCAAAATAGTGTCGCCGGGGGTCAACAGCGCGAAATATACGGCGGTATTCGCCTGCGCGCCGCTGTGCGGCTGAACGTTGGCGTGATCGCACCCGAAAAGCTGCTTGCAGCGTTCGATGGCAAGATTCTCGACGATATCTACATACTGGCAGCCGCCATAATAGCGCTTGCCGGGCAAACCCTCCGCATATTTGTTGGTCAGGTGCGAACCGACCGCCGCCATCACTGCGGGGGACACGAAATTTTCGCTCGCGATCAGCTCTATGTTGTTCCTCTGGCGGGACAGTTCGAGGTTCATTGCCTCGAACACTTCGGGATCGGCGTTCTTGATTGTGGTAAGATCGATCATGGCATTTTCTCCGTTGTGTTTTTATTTTACCCGTCTATTATAGCGCAATTTTACTTTTTTTACAAGAAAAATGAAAGCGGCCCGCAAGATTTTCTTGCGGGCCGCCCATTTACACTCTTTACTGCTGCGGCAACGCCTGTTCCGCCGATGCCTGTGCAGCTGCGGGCTTTTGCCCGTCGCTGTGTTCCTTCAGTTCAGTCAGCTTTTTCAGTGCATCTTCCGTATCGGTAATATCCTGCACGAGCAGGGTCTGATTGCCGACGTGAAGCTGCAAAGTTTTGTTGCGCTGCAATGTGATCGAACGCGCATGGCTGAAACCTTTTTTGTTTTCCAAAAGGCTGACCTCGCCCAATTCGTTGACGGGAGCATCTACATACTGCCACTTATAATAAACATAAAGTTTGCCGTCTTCCGCATAGATGAACTCCTGCGGGGAATTGTTGAGGCGGGCACCGTAAATAAACACATAAATATCCAGCTCTAAGCATGCGACCGCCAAAACCGTGAACACGATGGCGGGCACATTCGCCTGCCCCACGGCAAACTGCCAAATGCTTAAACCCAAAATGACCGCGATCAGCGCAGCCACGATCGCCCCGCCGATAAAATAGGGCTTAGCGCTCCGCCTGACGGCGATAACCTGTTTTGCCATACATCTTTCTCCTTCCCTGTTTTATTTATCTGTATTATATCATATTTGACAACAAAAGAAAACCGTTACAAGGCAAAAAATGTAAATTTTCTTTAATTTTATTTAAAAATTAAGCCAAACGGAGCAACGCACGGCCGCGCCGTGGCTTTCCTTTCTCAAAGATCACTGTCTGTCTGCGCAGCGACCTTCATGCGCAAGATCTTTTCACAGGCGGCGAAGGCATCCGCGACCTCGACGGCTTCGATGCACCCGTTTGCCGTACGGATGCGCAGCGACCCGGCGCGCACGTCGCGCGGATGCGCGCCCCCTTCCGCCGATACGATTTCCGCCAGCGGGATGCGCACATATTCCTTTTTCTTGTACTGATAGCAAAAGACAGCGTCCCCTTCGCGGTAAATAAGCGCCTGCGGCAGTTTTTTCAGTGCGGCATAGCGCACGAAACAATAGGCGCCGAAAAAGGCCGCGATGGCGCAGGCCGCAGTGCCGAGCACTATAAAACCGACCCCCTGCGAAGCATTGACCGCCGCCGAAACCGCCGCGGCCGCCGCCAGGGCGAACAGCACGACGCCGCAGATGATATCCTGTTTAGCCGCGCCGCGTTTGACCGCGATGACTTCGCGCGATTCTGCCGATCCTGTCATGGCAATCCCCTCTTTAAAGTTCTGTAACGTTATTATAGCAGACGCCGCGGCAAAAAGCAAGCGCCGCAATTTTGCGGCGCTTGCTTTTTATTCAGATGTTCAGATGTTCTTGTCGATAAATTCTTTCATCGCTTCTTTGGGCGCAAAACCGACGTTTTTGCCCGCCACGGCGCCCTCTTTGAAGACCATGACGCACGGAATGCTCATTATGGAATATTCGCGCGCTAGGTCGGGGTTGTCGTCTACATTGATCTTGACGAATTCTGCCTTCCCGTCGTACTCTTCCGACAGCTGATCCATTACGGGGCCGAGCATGCGGCAGGGGCCGCACCAATCCGCATAAAAGTCGACGACGAGCGTCTGTTTTGCCTCCATCGCGGCGCGGAAATCCGCGCCCTTAAACGTTTTGACCATCTTGTTCTCCCTCCTCGGTAATTATATTTTCAGTATCGCATATTTTGACGACTTCCATACCGAAGCCGCGTGATCTTGCCAACAGTTTGTCTGCGGCGACTACGGCGGCAAAGCCGAGCAGCAGCCCCGCAAGGCACAATAGGACGATCCAAATTTCCCGATCAAAACACAGTGCGCCGACCAGCACGCCTGCGCCCGCCAACAGCACGGGAATGATATAGACGATAAACGACGCGAGCGCGCGGTTGTCCTTTTCCGCCTTGACGATCACTTCGTCGCCCGCGCGCGCCCCGGCCGTATTGAGCGCTTTGACCTTCACGCGGCTCTTGCCCGCCTTAAAGGCGCATACTTTGCAGCTGTCGCATTCCGGCTTCTTTTCGATCTGCAGCACGGCGATCCTGCCCGCCGTTTTGACGACGACAGCGCGCTCCGTCATAACAATTTTTCCTTCAAAAAGGAGACGACGTCCCCCACCTTTACGGTCAAAGAGGAAGAATCCGCCATATCTTTTATCGTATAGGCGCCGCTCTGCAGTTCGTTGGAACCGATGACGACAACGTAACGCGCCCCCGTTTTGCCCGCATATTTGAACTGTGCCTTGACCGAACGCGATGCGTGGTCAAAATCGGCGGAGATACCCTCTCTGCGCAGCCGATCGCAGAGCAGGAAAGCGGCGTTCCGCCCCTCTTCGTCCAACCCGGCGATGTAGGCGCCGAGCGGCGCTTCTTCGGGGATGGTCTTACCCGTATTTTCGAGCACCAACAGCATCCTTTCGATGCCGCTGCCGAAGCCCACCGCGGGAACGGAGGGGCCGCCCAAATTTTCGATGAGCGTATCATAGCGGCCGCCGCCGAGCACCGTGCCCTGCGCGCCGATATCGGTGGATACAAATTCGAACACCGTTTTGGAATAATAGTCCAACCCGCGCACCAACTTGGGATTGAGCCGATACGTCACGCCGCATCCGTCGAGGATGCCCTTGAGCCGTTCAAAGTGTTCGCGGCACTCATCGCACAAAAAGTCGACCGTTTTCGGCGCGCCCGCATTGATTTTCGAGCACGCCTCCTCTTTGCAGTCGAGAATGCGCAGAGGATTTTTATCGAAACGGGAACGGCAGGTTTCGCACATTTCGCTTAAATGCGGGCGAAAGTATTCGCGCAGCGCCTCATTGTACCGCGGACGGCAGTGTTTGCAGCCGATGCTGTTGAGGTTCAGTTCGACGTTTTCCACGCCGAGCGCCGCGATATAGTCGCGCGCGAGCAGGATGACCTCCGCATCCGTTTCGGGCCCCTTTCCGCCGAAGATCTCCACACCGAACTGGTGATGTTCGCGCAGCCTGCCTGCCTGCGGGCGTTCATAGCGGAACACGGGCGTCAGATAATACATTTTTAAAGGCAGAACGCCGCCCGCCAATCCGTTTTCGATAAATGAACGGACGACGCCCGCCGTACCCTCGGGCTTTAAAGTGATGCTGCGCTCCCCTTTATCGAGGAAGGTATACATCTCTTTATTGACGATGTCGGTCGTATCGCCCACGCCGCGCAAAAAGAGTTCAGTATGCTCGAATACGGGCGTACGGATCTCTTTGAGGTTGTACAGCGCGGCGATGCGCCTTGCGGTGTTCTCGACGAAGTGCCATTTGTACGCTTCGGCGGGCAATACGTCTTTCGTTCCCTTAGGGATGTTGATCATAAAAACTCCTTACATGCACACGCAATTTTTCCAAGGGCGCCGCCGTTTCTGCGGCTCCGTGTCACAAAACATATTTTTTGAGGTCTCTGTTCCTGATCATCTTTTCAAGATGCTCGTCGACATATTTTTTGTCGATGGTCACTTCCACCGTCGGATAGTCGCCGCCGGCATTGAAAGATATATCCTCCAAAAGATATTCCATGACCGTGTGCAGACGGCGCGCGCCGATATCTTCGCTGGTCGCGTTCATGTCGGCAGAGATCTGCGCGATCTCTTCAATGGCATCGTCTGTAAATTTCAGGTCGATATTATCAACGCTCAAAAGTTTGCCGTACTGCGAGGTGATCGCATTCTGCGGCTGGGTCAAAATTTTCACAAAATCTTCCTTGGTCAGGCTTTCCAGCTCTACGTTGATGGGGAAGCGCCCCTGCAATTCGGGGATCAGATCTTCCACTTTGGAAATATGGAAAGCGCCCGCCGCAATAAACAGAATAAAGTCTGTTTTGACCGCGCCGTATTTGGTCATGACCGTGCATCCTTCGACGATGGGCAAAATATCCCGCTGCACGCCCTCGCGCGACACGTCTGCGCCGCCCTGATTGGCCTTGCCGGCGATTTTGTCGATCTCGTCGATAAAGATGATGCCCTGCTCTTCCGCGCGGGAAAGGGCTTCCGTCGTCACGCTGTCGTCGTCGATGAGTTTTTCCGATTCTTCATTAATAATCTGCTGCATCGCCTGGCGGACGGACATCTTGCGGCGCTTTTTCTTTTTGGGAAGCATATCGCCGAAGATGGAACCGATGTTGATCTCCGCGCCGCCCGGCACGATCTCCATGCTCTTGGGCGCGTCTATGACCTCTATTTCTATCTGCGTATCGTTGAATTTGCCCGCGCGCAGATCTTCGAGCAGTTTTGCGTCGAAAACTTCCTTCGCCAATTCGCCCCGCTCCGATTTTTTCATTTCGGAAAGGATAGAAACGATCTTCTTTTCGGCGACGCCTTCCGCCTTAACGGCGACCTCCTTCATCTTTTCCTCTTTGACGAGGCGGATCGAGCATTCGACGAGGTCGCGGATCATGCTCTCCACGTCGCGCCCCACATAACCGACCTCGGTATACTTGGTCGCCTCCACTTTGATGAAGGGCGCTTTTACGAGCTTGGCGAGCCGCCTTGCGATCTCCGTTTTGCCGACGCCCGTAGGCCCCTTCATGATGATGTTTTTGGGCGTGATCTCTTCGCGGTCTGCCTCGGAAAGCCTGCTCCTCCTGTAACGGTTGCGCAGGGCGATCGCGACGGCGCGCTTCGCCTTATCCTGCCCGATGATGTATTTATCCAATTCATTCACGATCTGTTTGGGTGAAAGCTGATTCATATATTGCACCTCCCGCGCGTTTACACGACCTCGACCGTGATATGGTCGTTCGTATATACGCAGATCTCGCTCGCTATTTTGAGCGCTTTATAAGCGATCTCCTCGGCGGAGTCGTTCGTTTCCTTTGCGAGGGCGCGCGCAGCCGCAAGCGCATAGTTGCCGCCGCTGCCGATCGCGCAGACGCCGCCGTCCGGCTCGATGACCTCGCCGCCGCCGTTGATGACCAAAAGCAGATCTTTGTCCGCCACGATCATCATCGCCTCCAGTTTCCTCGCACGGTCTGTGCGCCAAAGTTCGGCAAGCTCCACAGCGGAACGCATGAGATTCCCCGAAAATTTGTTCAGCATTCCCTCAAACCTTTCGGAGAGAGAGAACGCGTCGGAAACGCTTCCCGCAAAGCCCAAAATAACTTTTCCGTCGTAAATGCGGCGCACCTTGACCGCATTGCTCTTGAACACGACCGATTCGCCCATAGTGACCTGTCCGTCGCCGGCGATCGCCGTTTTGCCGTCCTTTTTGACGGCACATATCGTTGTACCCCTGAATTCAGGCATGATCTTTTCTCCTTTTTATATTTCTTGCTCCGCAAAAGCGCTCGCCGCATATTCTTTGAGCTCTTCCGCGACCTGTAAAGCCCGCTCCGCGAGCATGCGCTTTTTGAGCGCCTTGTCGCGCACTTCCTGCCCGAGCGGGCGCAGAATGCCGTAATTGGCGTTCATCGGCTGAAAATCTTCGTTCGGCGAAGAAACATGCAGCGCCAACGCTCCGATGACCGTGCGCGCATCCGCGGGCAGAGGATCTTTTCCGCACAATTTCAGCGCACAGTTCGCCGCCGCCCAAATGCCGCTCGCGGCGCTCTCCACATACCCCTCGACGCCCGTCATCTGCCCCGCAAAAAAAACATGCCCGTTCTCACGCCACGAAAGATCCGCCCGCAAAATACGGGGGGAATGGAGAAAGGTATTGCGGTGCATGACGCCGTAGCGCAGAAATTCAGCGTTTTTCAGCGCCGGGATCATGGAAAACACTCTTTTTTGTTCGGGGAATTTCAGGTTGGTTTGGCATCCTACGAGGTTGTATGCCGTGCCCTCGCAATTTTCCTTGCGAAGCTGCAACACCGCATACGGGCGTTTGCCGTTCTCGTCGTACAGTCCGACAGGCTTGAACGTGCCGAATCGGAGGGTATCACGCCCCCGCGACGCCATGATTTCGACGGGCATACAGCCTTCAAACACGTCGCGCTTTTCAAAATCCCGGGCAATGACCCGTTCCGCCGAAAGGAGAGCGTCTACGAACGCCTCATATTCTTCCCTGTTCATCGGGCAATTGACATAATCGCCGCTCCCCTTGCCGTAGCGGTCGGCGGTGAACGTCTTTGCATAGTCGATGCTCGACGCGGATACGATAGGCGCAGCCGCATCATAAAAAAACAGGTTGCCGCCGAAACGTTCGGCAAGTTTTGCAGCGAACCTTTCCCCGGTCAACGGGCCGGTGGCCACGATGCAGGGAGATTCGGGAATTTCCTCTTCCTCCGCGGAAACGAACGAGATGTTCGGCATGCCGCGCAGCTTTTGCGTGACATATGCGGCAAAGGCGTGCCGGTCTACGGCGAGAGCGCCCCCCGCCGGGACGCGGGTCGCCGCCGCCGCTTCCATCGTCACGGAGCCCAAAATCCGCATTTCTTCCTTTAAAAGCCCGCATGCGTTGCCGTATACGTCGTCACTCTTCAAGGAATTGCTGCACACGAGTTCGCAGAAATTTTGATCTGCATGGGCGGGTGTAAACCGTTGGGGCTTCATGTCGACGAGGGTGACCGCAAAGCCGTGCGATGCCAAATAGTGCGCCGCCTCGCAGCCCGCGAGCCCCGCGCCGATCACTTTAACGCCTTGTTGCCCCTTCAAGCTCCCTTCCTCCAAAAAAAGTTGGCACTGTCATTTGCCGATTGTCAGCACTCTTTAATTATGAGTGCTAAATTTATTATATCCCTTCTTTTTGCACCTGTCAAGGGATTTATAAACATTTTTTGCGCACAAACACAAAAAGCTTGTGAAAACCTCTTTCACAGAATGGCGTTACTGCCCGTCTGCGGCGCCTTCCTGCGGCTTTTGCGGGGCGGAAGGCTCTTCTTTTTCGATATAATCGCAGGAAGAGCATTTGATCTGCTTTCCCTTTTTGACGAGATATTTGCCGCATTGGGGGCACTTGCCGCCCGTGGGCAGATCCCAGCTCATGAACTTGCAGGCAGGATACCTCGAACAGCTGTAATAAACTTTGCCCGCCTTGCTCTTCAGCCTTTCGGTAGGCGCGCCGCATACGGGGCAGGTGCCTGCCAATTCAGAAATGCGTTTGTTGGTGCCGCACTTGATGCAATTGAGATATTTGCCGTATTTGCCCGTGCGATAAATCATTTTTTCCCCGCACTTGGGGCAGGGAATATCCGATACTTCGCTTTCATAAGGAAGAATGGTCGAACATTCCGGATAATTGGGACATGCGAGGAATTTACCGTATTTGCCGCTTTTGACCACCATGTTGGCGCCGCACTTGGGGCATTTGGTTTCGGATATTTCCGCCCCCTCGCTCTTGATGTTGGAACAGGCGGGATAGTTGGAACAGGCGAGATAGCTGCCGTAGCGGCCCGTCTTTCTGACCATCGGATGCCCGCACTTTTCGCAGAGGATATCGGTCGGTTCGGCGCCGTCATTGGCCGCAAAAACGAGTTTTTCTGCAAAAGGCGGATAGAAATCGGCGATGATCTTGTGCCAATCTTCCCCGCCGTCCTCGATGTGGTCGAGCTGATCCTCCATTTTCGCCGTGAATCCGACATCCATGATGTCGGTAAAATATTTCATCAATAGATCGGTGATTTGATAGGCGACCTCGGTAGGGACCATATATTTGCCGTCTTTGGTCACATATTTGCGGCGGTTCAGCACGGAAATGATGGATGCATATGTGGAGGGACGGCCGATGCCCTTATCTTCCATCGCTTTGACGAGGGATGCATCCGTGTAGCGGAGCGGCGGCTTTGTGAATTTCTGCTCGGGCAGCAGGCGCACGAGGTCGACCTCTTCCCCTTCCTTTAAATCGGGCAAAAGTTTGCTCGTTTCCGCTTCGTCGTCCTCCTTTTTGGAAACTTCCTGGTAGACGGCGGTAAAGCCGGCAAATTGCAGCGTTTTGCCGCTCGCTTTAAAGGTATAGCCGCTGTTGTCGATTTTGATCTGCACGCTGTTGTAGATCGCTTCGCTCATCTGCGAGGCGATAAAGCGCTCATAAATGATTTTATATACGTTATAATGCTTTTTATCCAAAACACCCTTCATGCTTTCGGGAGTGCGGGTGATATCGATCGGGCGGATACATTCGTGCGCATCCTGCGCATCCTTCTTGGATTTATAAAAATTGGGCTTTGCCGGTACATATTCCTTGCCGTACTTTTCCGCAATGTACCCGCGCGCGCGTTCCTGCGCCTCGGCGGAAACGCGCACCGAATCGGTACGGATATAGGTGACGAGTGCGATATGCCCTTCCTGTTCGGTATCGACGCCCTCATAGAGATGCTGCGCGACGAGCATGACCTCGGGCGAGGTCATGCCGAATTTATTGGACGCATCCTGCTGGAGGGTAGACGTGGTAAAGGGAGCGGGAGCATGCGACTTCGTGACGCTTTTTTTGACTTCTTTGACGGTATACGGCTTGCCGTCTATGGCGGCAAGGAGGGCGTCCGTCTCCTCTTTATTGGAGGGCTTATATTTTTTCCCGCCCTTTTCGGAGAGAAGTGCCTTAAACGGCGCATACGCCTTGGGACGATCCTGCAGTTCCGCATTGACGTTCCAATACTCTTCGGGTACGAACGCCTGAATTTCGCGCTCGCGGTCTACGATGAGGCGAAGCGCCACCGACTGCACGCGGCCTGCCGACAGCCCCGAACGGATGCGTTTACAGAGCAAGGGCGACAGCTTATAGCCCACCAACCGATCCAAAACGCGGCGCGCCTGCTGCGCGTCGACGAGGTTGTAATCGATCTCGCGCGGGTGCTGCAACGCGTTCGTGACGGCGGCGGGGGAAATTTCGTTGAACTCGATGCGATTTTTGCCGTCTTTGAGCTTCAATACATTTTTCAAATGCCAAGAAATCGCCTCCCCTTCCCGATCGGGGTCGGTCGCAAGATAGACATTGTCCGCTTTCGTAGCCTCGTCAGTGAGCCGCTTGATGACCGCCTTCTTATCAGGAGTGATGACGTAAGTCGGCTCGAAGTTATTGGCGATATCGACCCCCAAACGTTTTTCGGGAAGGTCGCGCACATGCCCGCCGGAAGCATCCACTTTATACTTCCCTTTTAAATATTTTGAAATCGTTTTCGCCTTGGAAGGCGATTCGACAATGATCAAATCCATAGAATAAAATTCTCCTTCGCGCCGACCGTACATTCCCTGCCGGCTTGATTTTGGGAGGCTTGCGCGGCAACCCGCTGCATGATACGCGATCTGCCGCCCTTCCTGTTTTCGGATTTCCCCTGCAGCAAAAACTTTGCGGTCCCTACGTTTTTGCCCAGCGGTTTCCGCCGCAGGAAACCAATTTCTTTTTCATCGCCAGCATGATCAGTACGGGGGAAAGTTCGTGTTCCTTTTTGCCCGTTTTTGCCGCAATTTCGGAAATGTGCAGCGGCGCGCCGCCGAAGCAGTCGTATACCTGCTGCTCCGCCGAAGAGAGGGTTTCCGATTCCTTTTCGGTCAAGTTTATACCAAAAACCGAAGTGATGTCAACTAAATCTTCGGTCAATTTTGCATAATCTTTGATGAGTTGATTGCATCCGGCGCCCATCGGATCGCCGATCGCATACGGAAAAGCGAACACGTCCCGCCCGAAATCATACGCATACCGCGCCGTGATGCGCGTGCCGCTCTTTTCTCCGCCAGACACGACGAGCACGCCCTCCGCAAGCCCCGCAATGATGCGGTTGCGCGCGGGAAAAGTATATTTGCGCGCCGATTGAGCGGGCGCATATTCCGTGACGAGAAGCCCGCGCTCGGCGACCCGTTCCAGCAGTTTGCCGTTCTCCGCGGAGGAAAGATGCGAAAAACCGAAAGCCAGCACGCAGATGATCCTTCCGCTTTCGAGCGCCCCCGCGATCGCCGCGGTGTCGCCGCCGTCGGCATGCCCCGTAACGATGACGAAGGCACGGCTCAGCCCCTGCGCGATGCGTTCCGCCCGCTTTGCCGCCTGCGGCGGCGTACGGCGGGAGCCGACGATCGCAAATTTGCGCTCATGCAGGAGCGCGAGATTCCCCTTGCAGTACAGGATAAAGGGCGGCTCATCGGCGGCGCGCAGCGCTTCGGGATAATCCTCGGAAAAACAGGTCACGCAGGCGATGCCCGCCCTTTCGTAAGCGCTTAAAACGCCCTGTAAATACGCCGCATCGTACAGCGAAGCGCGCATCTTTTCGAGCATTTCTTCCCCGACGACGGCGCCGATCTCCCGCTCTTTTTCGAAAAAGCGTGAAACCGCCGCATAGGGGTCGCGAAACATCTTTAAAACGGCAGCCTTTTTTGCATAGTCGAGCAAAAAGCTGTCCAGCCAGATCATCGCCTTTTCCTCTTTCGTGTAGCCCATATCCTCCCTCCCCCTCGCGTCATCAAGACATGTTGTCATATTTGCGATAGGAAACGGCCTCCAAAATATGTTCGGGGCAGATCCGCTCGCTTTCCGCCATATCCGCGATTGTGCGCGCCACCTTGATAATGCGCGAGCGCGCCCGCGCCGAAAGTTTGAGACTTTCAAACGACATGCGCAGAATTTCCTCGCACTCCCTGCTCAATAAACAAAATTTTTTCAGCTCACGCTCGCCCATATCCGAATTGGTCAGCGGGCCGCTGAATCGCGCGCGCTGTACTTCGCGCGCACGCTCTACCCGTTTTTTGACTGCCGCGCTGTTCTCTTCAAGTGCGGCGCCGGCGAGATCTTCGTATTTGACGGTATCCACTTCTACCTGGATATCGATGCGGTCGAGCAGCGGCCCGCTGACGCGGGCGCGATATTTGCGGATCGCCGCAGGGGTGCAAGTGCATACCCTGTCCGCCGAGCCGTAATTTCCGCACGGGCATGGATTCATACTGGCGCACAGCATGAAATTGGCGGGAAACGTGACCGCCCCGCCCGAACGGGTCACGGTGATGACGCCGTCTTCCAAGGGCTGACGGAGCGCTTCGAGTGTAGAGCGGTGATATTCCGGCATTTCGTCGAGGAACAGAACGCCGTGATGCGCCAAACTGATTTCGCCGGGCTTCACCGTACGCGTACCGCCGCCGCACATGGAAACGGTGGTCGCCGTGTGGTGCGGAGAACGGAAAGGACGGATATCGACGATGCCGCCCGCGCCGAGGATGCCCGCCACCGAATGAATTTTCGTGACTTCGAGCGCTTCTTCAAAGGTCATATCGGGCATGATGCCGGGGATGCACCGCGCCAGCATCGTCTTACCTGTGCCGGGCGGTCCGATCAGCAGGATATTGTGCCCGCCCGCCACGGCCACTTCCAGCGCGCGCTTTGCCGTCGCCTGTCCCTTGACATACGCCATGTCGAATTTATATTCCCCTTTTACGCCCCGTTCATAAGCGCGTACGGGCACGGGCGAGAGGGGCTTAAGCCCGCTGAGATGATCCATGACGGCCGAAAGGTTTTCCGCGGCGATCGCTTCGATCCCCTCAATGTATGCCGCTTCCGCCGCGTTGCCCGCGGGAATGATAAACGTTTTATAGCCCGCCGCCTTCGCCGAAATGAGCAGGGGCAGGATACCTGTCGCGGGGCGCAGCGCTCCGTCAAGAGCGAGTTCGCCCAAAAAAACGATCCCTTCGCAATCCGCTTTGAGCTGACCGGTCGCTTTTAATATGCCGACGGCGATGGCGAGGTCAAAGGCGGAGCCCTCCTTTTTGATATCCGCGGGGGCGAGGTTGACGGTGATCTTTTGCAGCGGGAATTTTCTGCCGCTGTTTTTGAGAGCGGAGCGCACCCGCTCGCGGCTCTCTTTGACGGCGGCATCGGGCAGCCCGACCAATTCGTAAGCGGGGATGCCGTTGTTGATGTCCGTTTCTGCCGTGACGGGCACGCCGTCAAGCCCCACGAGGGCAAAACTTGTGACCTTGGATAACATGATTTTCTCCTTTCCCGAAGAAAAGAAAAACTCCGCGCGAGGCGGAATTTTTCTCACAGTCAGATCCTGTAAAAGCCGTTATTGATAAAGGTCGTCCAACCGAAACAGTAACGCGCCGCCGACGCAAACGTCGGGAAGCAGAACGTCATCGGCAGCATCAAAATAAAGACGACCGCGTAGACGATGAGAAGGGCGAAAAGCACCTTCACCGATTTATTCATCTGTATCCCGAGGACGCTCGTCCGTGCGCTTTTGTCGTGAACGTATGCCGTATAAAAGGTCAGCGGGATAAAGCCGATATAGAACACGCTGAACAGCAAACTATGCGCCGCGCTCGCATTCGGCGAAAAGGCATAGCTCAATAGCGAAGTGAGAAGGCCGAGCAGGAACACGAGATAGACCCGCAGGATGCGCCCCGAATACTTGGAAGCGTACGCGCCCTTTCTTCCGCCCGTGGCAAGGTACAGGATGGCATATACCGTCATGAAGATAAATCCGACCAGTGCCGTCAGCATGATCGCGGGATTGAGCTGCGCGTTCAGTGCAAGGTATCGGCTGCCTTCGGATGCGGACAGGAGAGTCGCCCCTTTCAGACCGATCAGCCAGCCGAAGGCATTGGAGGCGTTCGCCGCCGTATAGGAGGTCACGTTGCCGACCGTAAAGCTGTCGCCCAATGCGTGCAAGAGAAGATTGAAGATCCCCAAAACGGGATGTTCGGGATCCGCTTCGTAAAACCGCACATAGCTGAAATAGGAAGCGAGCGAAGAGAGCAGCGTCACCAAAACGGTGCCCACGATAAAGGAAATGAAGAAGAACAGATAGATCAGCTTATTTTTATAACTGCCCTCGCTTGCGAGCGACGCAGACTGTTCTTCATACTCTTCGATATTGGCGCGCATCTCATCGTCAGAGATATCGGCCGCATTCTTTTCGGACATTTCCCTGCGCAGGCGGCGCTGGTTATACGCATACGCCCTGTGATGGCGGACGGCGCCGAGCACGAACAGAGCGATAGTGCCGATGCCCAAGATCACCGACTTCGGATCGACCGCAAAGGCAAAGGCAAACGCCAGCCCCGAAAAGAGGACCGAAAGCGCCGTATAGACGGGCCGTTCGGAAGAGATCCCCCTCGCATAAAATTTATACATGAGGAAGTAGGACAGAACGACAAAGAATGCCGTGATCGGGAAGGACAGCCCGAGCCGCCCCACCGTGAGCGCCAGCCCGCCGACGGCAAACAATCCGGCAAACAGAAGACCGAAACCGTCGCTTTTAAACAGATCTTTGCCGAAGAAATACGCCAGGGCAATGAGCGCCGCCGTAAACAAAAGGGGCATCAGGCGCAGGCCGAACGGGCTTTTGCCGAAGATAAGCGTGCCGAGCGACATAAAGAGCGCCGAGAGGGGCCCGGAATCGGAATCGATATTGTACACGCTCCCCTCATATACCTGCCCGCCGAGGAAGATGTTGTCGATCTGCATGAGAGAATACATCTCATCTTCGGTAAAGTTCGTCCAGGCGGCATCTCCGCGGCGCAGGCTGTCCTGCGCGTCGAGCATGCGGACGGCATCCGCCGGGTTGATGCGGAAGGCATCTCCCAATGCGGGGCGGCTGCTCCAGCCAGAACCGTATGCGGCGGATGCTTCCGCCGCCGTGACATAGGCGGGGATCACGTCGCCCGTTTCATCGATAAAGACGATCTCGTTAATCAGCATTTCCGCCTCAACTTGCAGACGGATCAGGCGGTAAGAAGTGCTGAGGGCGTTCGTATTCGCATCTTCGTCGGCGAGGTTAGCGACGCGCACCCAGTTGTAGTTGGCGCCGGCGATCCCTTTCCCGCTTTCGGAATAGATACTGCCGAACGCCGTGGTACCCAGGCGCGACCTCGACCAAGTGATGGAAGACGCCGTGGAAGAAGGCACGGTCGCATAATTGAGCGTCACGTCGACATCCGCGCCGAGTTCATCATACACGGAGCCGATATTCAGCCAAATCTCGTCCAGCCCGGTGCCGTTCTGATAATTCAAATAAAAGACGACGTCGTTGTCGGGTATAGCGCGGTACGCCTTGCCGGGGGACGCCGCACTGCCGATCGTGCACAGTCCCACGACGAGGAATGCAAGCACCAGGAAAAATGCGGCGCGCGCAAACTTCGATGTGCGCCCGATCGCCTCCTTCAGCTTGCTCGGTTTTTTGACTTTGTTTACAATGTTTGCCATGTTTTTGCTCTTCCGTATTGGATTCGTATATTTTATTATAGCGTAAAATGTGCGAGATGTAAATTGTTTTTCCGCCAAAGAAAAAAACTTCGCGGCAAAAAAAAGGCACCCCTGCCGGGGTGCGCCCTTTTTTGCCTTGTGTTCTGCCAAATTATCTGACTTCCTTGATCTTGGCAGCTTTGCCCGTACGGCCCCTAAGGTAGTACAGCTTTGCGCGGCGGACTTTACCCTTTCTGACCACAGTGATGTCTGCGATCTTCGGGGAATGGACGGGGAACGTCCTTTCAACGCCTACACCGTAGGAGAGCCTTCTTACGGTGAACGTCTCTCTGATCCCGCCGTTCTTTTTCGCTATCACGACGCCTTCGAACGCCTGCAATCTCTCGCGCGTGCCCTCGACGACTTTTACGCTCACTTTAACCGTGTCGCCTACGTTGAAAGCGGGAACGCTGTCTTTGAGATTTTCTTTCTCGATCGCTTCGATCAATCCTTTCATCGACTTTACCTCCATTGTTACTAAGCGTTCGTGGCCGCAAATGCCAGAGGACCGCCCGAAGTCTTTTGCTATTTTATCATATTTTGCGGCGCAAAGCAACCGTTTTTTGATACGATTTGCGCCTTTTTTATCATTTTTGCGCCGATTTTTATTCTTTATGCCGTAAATGCGCCGATAATGTGGCGGACTGTCTTTTGAAACACCTCTAAAACGTCGAAGCGTACGGGAACATCGTCCCGCCCCGCTTTCATCAAAAAATATTGCGCGATGCGGATGTAGCGCCGCTCTTTGACAACGCCGACCGCTTCGGCGGGGGCGCCGAACGCATCCGACAAGCGGGTTTTGACTTCGCAGAACACGATCGTTTCACCGTCTTTGGCGACGATGTCTGCCTCTCCGAAGGGCGTTTTATAATTGACGGCGAGGATCTGATAGCCGCATTTTTTGAGAAATTTTACTCCTCGCTTTTCTCCTGCCCTGCCCAGAACTTTTTTGTGAACGTCCTGCGGTGAATTTTGCATAAGCCGTACTCCCTGATCGCCTCTTCGTGCGCTTTGGTCCCGTATCCCTTGTGCGCAGCAAAGCCGTATTGCGGATAAATTTCGTCATATTCGCGCATCAACCCGTCGCGGTAAACCTTGGCAAGGATGCTCGCCGCGCCGATGCTGTATGAGAGAGCATCCCCCTTGACGATGTTTTGCTGGGGAATGCCGATATCCAGCGCAAAATTGCCGTCCGTAAACACGATATCCGGCTCAACGGACAGTCCTTCGACCGCCCGTTTCATGCACAGGCGGGTCGCCTCCAATATATTGATGGCGTCAATCTCCTCGTTGCCGATCGCACAGACGTTATAGGCGACGGCACGCTCCCGAATGAACGCCGCGAGCCGCTCGCGCTCCCCTTCTTTGATCTTTTTGCTGTCGTCGACCCCTTCCAAAAGCGCCCCCGCGCCGAGGGGCATGATGACCGCCGCACATACGACCGGCCCTGCCAACGGCCCTCTGCCCGCCTCGTCGACGCCCGCAATATATTCGGCGCCGAGGGAAAACATCTCCCGTTCGAAGGCGAGCTTGTCCGGCTGCTCTTTTTTCTTTCGCATAGTTCTCCTTTTAAGCAAAAAATCCGGAATAATCCGCGGCGCTTTCCAGAGTGATCTTGCCGATGCGCCCTTTGCGGAAGTCGTCTATAAGCGCCCGCGCGCCGCGTTCAAAGTCATATTCGCCCCCACGTACGATAAAACCCCGCCTTTTGCACACGCCGCCGAGCATCGCGGCGGGAGAGGACAGATCTTCCAGCGCATAACGCTCTTTGAGAAGGGAAGGATACCCTGCGGCGAGTTCGCGCAAAAGTTCGAGGGAAAGCCCGTAAAAATCGAGAATATCGTCGTTGATGCTGCCGATGTACGCGAGATGCTGCGCGAGCGTCTGATTTTCAAAGGAAGGCGGCATGGTGCCGGGGGTATCCAAAAGCTCGAAACCTGCACAGCGTATCCATTGCTTGCCGCGCGTGACGCCCGCCCGATCCCCCGTAATCGCGCGCTTTTGCCCAGAAAGGGCGTTGATGATCGTGCTCTTGCCCGTGTTGGGAATGCCCGCGACCATGAATTTGAGGGGACGGACGATGCCTTTTGCGGCGTCACGTTCCCGCTTTTCCCGCAGAAGCTCGAGTGCCTTTGCGCCGATCTGCTTGGCTGCCGAGGACGCCTGCGCCGCCGCGCATTTGACGGCGAGCGCGCCGCTTTGGTTGATTTCGGTTACAAACGTATCCGTCTTGCCGCCGTCGGCGAGGTCCGCTTTATTCAATATATATAATGCGGGCTTCGCGCCGAATAACTTTTTGAGCTTTTTATTGAAGGTCGCAGCGGGCGCACGCGCGTCTAAAACGACCATCACCCCGTCGACGAGCGGCACGCACTCTTCCATCATGCGCATCGCCTTGGTCATATGGCCGGGAAACCATTGGATATGTTTCATACACCACCTCTGCATTTCTAAAACGCGCGGCGAAAAACAAACCGCAGCCCGATTCCGAAAAACATGCGCCGTAAGACATATATCTTCGGCCGTCTATATTTCTTTCTGCGCGGCAAACAGATCCGGCCGTTTTGCGCGCGTGAGATTTTCCGACTGTTCACGCCGCCACTTGTCTATCTCCGCATGATTGCCGCTGCGCAAAACTTCGGGTACGGTCAGCCCCCTGTATTCCACGGGACGGGTATACTGCGGGTATTCGAGCCTGTTTTCCGAAAAGCTTTCCTGCACCAAAGACGAAGTATTGATGACCCCGTCGACATATCGGCTGATACAGTCGGTTATGACCATGGCGGGAAGCTCCCCGCCCGTCAAAACGTAATCGCCAATGCTGATCTCTTCGTCGAAAAAGAGATCGAGGGCGCGCTGATCCACCCCTTCGTAATGCCCGCACAGCAAAATGAGGTGCTCATACGCCAAAAGTTCGAACACCTTCTGTTGACGGAAAGTTTCTCCCTTGGGAGACATATAAATGCGCCGAGCCCGATGCGCGGAATCGAGCGCCTCTACCGCGGAGCCGATTGGCTGCGCCGTCATCACCATGCCCGCACCGCCGCCGAAGGGATAATCGTCGCACTTCAAGTGCTTGTCTTCGGTATAGTCGCGGATGTTGACGATATTGATCTCTATTTTGTTTTCTTTTCTCGCCCGCCCCAAAATACTCGCCGAAAGGGGCGCAAACATTTCGGGAAAAAGCGTAAGTATATCGATGCGCATAATTTACTGCTCCGCAAAAACTTCAAAAAAGCGCTTTTCGTTTACGGTCAACTTTTTATTTTCAATATCCACGTCCAATATAACGCCGTCGGCAGCGGGGAACATGCCCTCTTTATCGCCGTCTTTCAGCACATATATATCCGTATGCGCGGGCAGGATATCCGCGATCTCGCCGAGATGCACGCCCTTTTCCGTGACGACGGTACAGCCGATCAGATCGACGATATAATACCGCCCCTCTTCCAACGCGGGCGCGTCGGCGCGGAGCGCCGCGACCTCTTTTCCGCGCAGAAGTTCCGCCGCGTCCCTGTCCGCCACCCCCGAAAGGGCGAGGAATGCCGCCTGCGCGTCCGTGCGGCAGGCGAGCACTTTATATTCCTTTCCGCCGATATATACCCTTTTAAAATGGTGCATATCCGCCGCGTCGTCCAATAAGGGTTTGACCTTTACTTCGCCGCGGATGCCCTGCGGTTTTAAAATTTCGCCTATGACGATGGTTTCGGGCATAGTTATTCTCCCTATAAGAAAAGAAGCGGAAATATTATTCCGCTTTTGCCTTTTCCTTGATCTCGATATTGTATTTTTTTCCTTCCTTCGCGGATGCGCAGCGCACGAGCGTACGCAGAGCCTTCGCGATCTTGCCCTGTTTGCCGATGACCTTTCCCATATCCGACTCTTCGAGAAGGACGACGATTTCAGTCGCCTTTTCCGTCTCGTTCACCTGATATTCGATCTCGTCCTTATGTTCGGCAAACTGCTCGACGACGTATTTTACCAAATCCAGCATTTTCCGCACCCCTCAGAATTACTTTTTCTTTCTCGTTTTGGTTCTCGGGGCGGAAAGCTTTTCGCTCTTTTCGATGACACCCTGGCGGATCAAGAGAGTTTTGACCGTTTCGGTCGGCTGCACGCCCTTGGAGAGCCAATCTTTTGCCTTTGCTTCGTCAATGACGATCTCTTCGGGCTGGCTGGTGGGGTTGTAGTGACCGACTTTGTCGATATATTCCCCGTCGCGCGCCTTTCTGGAATCGACCACAACGATACGATAGAAGGGAGATTTTTTGTCGCCCAGCCTCGTAAGTCTCATTTTAACTGCCATGATAATAACTCCTTTTTAATAAAAACAAAATTTTTGCGCGAGGGAACAAACGCTCCCGCGCCCTTTTACCTTTGCTATTATATCGAATAAAACAGCACCTGTCAAGCATTTTTGCTTGACAGGTGCGTAAAATTTACCATTCGCGCCACTCTTCGGTTATATCCCCGTCGTGTTCCTGCAATCCGAACGCTACCGCGACAGTTTGGATAAACTCGGCAATCACTTCCCGCTCGTCCGTTTCGATGAGCGCATAATCCGTCTTTTTGTTCAACCGATTCAGTGCCAGAACAGCCTTTTCGACTTCCGCCATAATAGCCCCGTCGGTCGGCGCGGTAATTTTACTCAAATGACTCAGATAAGTTTGCAGTATCTTTTTGCATCTGCGTATATGCCTCGGTGAATAGCCGCAATCGTCGCCGTCACTTTTACATTCCCGCGCATAAGAATACATCGACTCCTCGATATCGTCGATTTGTTTTCGGAAATCCTTTTCCATAATCCCCCTCTTTCGTATAAACTTTATTCCCAATAAAAATATTGGTCGACATCGATACTATTCTTCCATTCGCATTACCGCATAAACGGCAAACGCTTTCCGTTTTTGAGCTGCTTCATCATGAGTTTTGTCTGTTCAAACTGTTTTAAGAGCTGATTTACGTCCTGCACGCTCGTACCCGAACCTGCCGCGATGCGCTTTTTGCGGGAAGAGTTGATGATTTCCGGCTTGTCGCGCTCCTTTTTCGTCATAGAAAGGATGATGGCCTTGATCCGCTCCATCTTCTTTTCGTCAAAGTCGCTCTCCTTGATTTTAAGTTTGCTCATGCCGGGCATCATGCCGAGCACCTGCGACGCGCCGCCCATCTTTTTGAGGGATTCAAACTGATCGAGATAATCTTCTAAGGTGAAAGATGCGTCGCGCATCTTTTTTTCCAGCTTTTTCGCCTGTTCTTCGGTGACGGCTTCCTGCGCCTTTTCGATGAGGGAAAGAACGTCGCCCATGCCCAAAATGCGCGAAGCCATGCGGTCCGGATAGAAGGGTTCAAGGTCGGTCAGCTTTTCTCCCACGCCGATGAATTTGATGGGTTTGCCCGTGACCGCCTTGATGGAAAGGCAGGCGCCGCCGCGGGTGTCGCCGTCCAGCTTGGTAAGGATCACACCCGTAACGTCCAGCCGCTTATTGAAGGTTTCGGCCACGTTTACCGCGTCCTGCCCCGTCATGGAGTCGACGGTGAGCAGTATCTCGTTCGGGTGCACCTCGTTTTTGATGTTTTCCAGCTCCTGCATGAGCGCATCGTCGATATGCAGTCGCCCCGCCGTGTCGATGATGACGGTGTCGTACCCCATCGAACGGGCGTACTCGATGCCCTGCTTCGCCGTTTTGACAGGATTTTGGGTGCCCTTTTCGAACACTTCCGCCCCCGCCTTGCCGCCCACGACCTGCAGCTGGTTGATCGACGCGGGGCGGTAAATGTCGCCCGCGACCAAAAGCGGTTTTTTGCCCTGTTTTTTGAGGAGCACGGCGAGCTTGCCGCACAGCGTCGTCTTGCCAGCGCCCTGCAAACCGCACATCATGATGACCGTCGGCGGCTTATCCGCAACTTCCAGTTTGGCGTTCGTAGAGCCCATGAGCGCGCACAGTTCTTCATTGACGATTTTGATGACCTGTTGGGTGGGATTCAGGCTCTTTAATATTTCCTGTCCCACCGCCTTTTCGGACACGTCGGCGATAAATTTTTTGGCGACGAAGATATTTACGTCCGCTTCCAGCAGGGCAATGCGCACCTCGCGCATTGCGCCCTTGATTTCAAGCTCGGTCAGTTTTCCGTGCTTGGTCAATTTTGAAAAGATATGATTCAGCCTCTCGGAGAGGGAAGAAAATAATGCCACCTTGTTACCCCTTTTTTATTTTAGCGCGCCGCCCCGTTTCCTTGCAGCGCCGCCGCTATTTTTTCCGTTTCGGCGGCAAGATCCGGATGCCGCGCCGAAAATTCCGCCAACCGCCTGCCCGCCTCTTCCGCCGCCGACGCCATGCGCTGCACATGCAGTTTTTCCTCATATTCGTCCAACAGCGCGCGGGTTTTGGCGAGCGTATCGGATACGCTCTGTTTGGAAATGCCCTTCTGTTCGGCAATTTCCGTGAGCGAAAGATCGCACATGTAATACAATTCGCACACTTCGCGCTGATGCGCCGTCAAAAGCGCGCCGTACGCGTCGAAGAGCTGCAAATACTTCAAATCTTTCATGGCAATATTATATCGGAATCGAAGGTTCCTGTCGAGCGTTTTTGCGCGGTCTGTATTAAATATCGTCTGCGGCGCTCTCGATCTTTTGTACGAGTTTTCCGTTCTTTTTCCCTTCAAAGGAGCGCAACGCTTCCAGCTCTTCGCCGGAAAGATCGACCGTGAACATCCTTTCGTGCGAAACCGTATCCAAAATGCAGCGCTCTCCTTTAAACACGGCGAAGTCCTCGTAAAAGAGCGCGATGATCGAATCGAAAAAGACATAGCCGAAATCGTGCGAAAAGTCCTCTTTATAAGCGGGCAGCTCCGCCAAGGAAGAATTTAAAAACGCCTGCCGCACTTCATCGGTCAGCGCAAAATCGCACTCTTCGTGCAAAACGCTGGTATACCCGAACGTGACGCGCGGGGAGAGCGACTGATGAAAGCGCAATAGTTTTTTCGGCGTATATTGAAAATCTACAGCGACATGATACCCTCTGCGCACATGGCGCAACATTTCCCGTTCCTGTTTTATGATATCGTTGCAGTAGGAAACAAAGTCCTCTTTGGTCGGCACGCCCCCGAAAAATTTGATCGCTCTTTCGGAGAGGGGCGTGACGCCCTCCTCGTACTCTTCCGCCTTCTTGCGGTATTCCTCGATGGTTTTGCGGTGCCCTTCCTCTCTCTCGCGAAACGCCGCCTGCAAGTCGCTCATTTTCAGCGGCCGCAACAGAGAACGGGTAGAACACTTTGCACGGTCTCCGACCGTGATAGCAAAGCGCATGACGGCATTCCTTTCGGCGGGCGTAAAACCCTGCTCCATGTCAAGCTGCAATTTCCTTTTCCCCCTTATTTCTCATCTTCTTCCTGCTGCCCGTCGGCGCCGCGGCCGCCCTTTCGGCGCGTGCGCAAAGCCTGCAGGCGCGCTTTGCCCTTTTCCGAAAGCCCGCGGAGCATATCCATCACGGAAGCGCCCGCAAACGGAAACAAAAATTTGCGCTTTTGCCTGCGCTCCGCGCGCATTTCATTGAGAGCTGCTTTGAGTTCTTCGTAATGCACCGCCGCCTTGATCTGCTGTGCCGCCTTGCGGATTTTGAGCGATACCTCAAAGCTGATACATAAGTCGACAAAAAAGATGCCGAAAAATGCGCCGATCGCAAAGATCATCCAAACATTGCCCGCCGCCCATACCGCCGCCGTATGAAAGGGTTCAAACAGTAAATAGACGAATACCGCCGCAATGACGCCCCAAAATACGGAAAAGAGCGGACAAATGATGCCCTTTATGTTGCCCCAGCGCGCGGAATAGTCCCACAATTTGATCTTCATGCACTTGATAAAGATCAAGCCCGTGACATATTCAAGCAGCGTCAGCGCGACAAACAAAAGCAGTACGAGCGCCCATCGCGGCAGCGGTATCAAACATGCGCCGTACAAAAGCAGGGTGCCGCACCCGTACATCGGCAGATAAGGGCCGTTCAAAAAGCCCGGGTTGATCCACTTTTTCGTGCTGAAAAAGCGGCGGAAAAACAGTTCGATGACCCAGCCCCCGACGGAACCGAGCATAAAGAGAAACGCGAGCCGAAAAAAGATCATACCCGTTGCCCCCTGCGCTTTATATGATCCCTTCGGTAAATTCTTCCGCGTCGAAAAGCTGCAGATCGTCTATCTTTTCCCCGGTGCCGACAAACACGACGGGGATCTTCAGCTCGCCGCACAGAGAAACGACAAAGCCTCCTTTTGCCGTGCCGTCCAGCTTGGTCAGCACGATGCCGTCCAACTCGACCGCCTCGTCGAAAAGGCGCGCCTGCGACATCGCGTTTTGCCCCGTCGTCGCATCCAAAACCAAAAACTTATAAAAGTGCGCTTCGGGATAATCGCGCTCGACCACGCGGTTCATCTTTTTCAGCTCTTCCATCAAATTCGCCTTGACGTGCAGGCGGCCCGCCGTGTCGACGATGACGACGTCCGTCTTTTTCGCCTTTGCGGAAGAGATGGCGTCAAATACGACCGCGGAGGGATCGCTCCCCTCCTCGTGCTTGACGATTCGCACTTTTGCCCTGTCTGCCCAAACGGAGAGCTGGTCCGCCGCCGCCGCGCGGAAGGTATCCGCCGCCGCTACGGTGACGCTCTTTTTTTCTTTTACGAAATAATTGGCGAGTTTGCCGATGGTCGTCGTTTTGCCCACGCCGTTTACGCCGACGAGCATAATGACGGCGGGATACTCGATTTCTGGCACTTCCGCCTCGCAGAGGGTATCTTCGATGACATCCTTTAAAAGGTTGACGACAAATTCTTTGTCTTTCAGTTTTTCCGCCTTTGCCTCGGCGCGGATCTGATCGATAATATCCTCAGCCGTCGCGACGGAGATATCCGCGGAAATCAGGATCTCCTCCAACTCGTCGTAAAATTCCTCTCCCAGTTTATTTTTCGCAAACAGTGCGGAGAGTTTAGACGAGATATTGTCCTTCGTCTTTTTGAGTGCACCGATGATCTTTCCGAAAATTCCCATAAAAACTCCTTTCAAACGCTTTTTTCCGACAGAACAGAGTGCCCGCCGTTCTTGCCCGCCGCGGCCGCGGACGGAAAAACTTATGATTTTTGCGGGGGCGTGTTGCGCTCGTAAAACACTTTGCCGTCAAACCCCTGTATGCGCCGGTCCGTATCCGCCCGTTCCAGGCGCAGCTGCGCCCAGGCGCAATAGCGCTCGTTCGACTCGACGCCGAAATATCGTCTCCCCAATTTTTTGGCGGCGACCGCCGCCGTGCCCGAACCCAAAAAGGGATCGAACACGAGTTCGCCCCCGTTCGAGCTTGCCAAAATCAGTTTGGCGTACAGCTTTTCCGGCTTTTGCGCGGGGTGCTCCGTATTTTCGGGCATCGACCAAAAGGGAATGGTGATGTCATCCCAAAAATTAGAGGGGCAGGTATCGCGGTATTTTCCGCTTTCCCCTTCCTGCCAGTCTTTCGGCACGCCGTCTACCCGATAGGGCGCGACGACCCGCCTGCGCATTTTGACGGCGTCGAGATGAAAGGTGTATCCTTCGCCATTGACGGCAAACCAAATATCCTCCATCCCGTTTTTCCAATTGCGCATCGCGCCCCTGCCTTTTTCTCTCTGCCAGGTGATGCGGCTTTTGATCGTAAAAAATTCGGCGAGCACCCTGCCGATGATCAATCCGGAGCGCCAGTCGCAGCAGACATAAATGCTGCCGTTCTCCTTCAAGAGAGGCGCCGCAAGGGAGAGCCAGCGGCGGGTATACGCCTCGTACTCTCCTTCGTTCTTCCGCGTAAAAATGTCTCCGCCGTAGTTTTTGGTCAGGTTGTACGGGGGATCGGCGATGATCAGATCGGCAAAGCCGCGGGGCAGACGGGACATGACGGCAAACGAATCGCCGCAGGCGACGGTGTTTTCGATCTGCGCGATGCCGGACACAGGCGCGTCGACGCGGATGCACCGCCCGAAGTACGCCGCCTCCTCTCGAGCAGAAATGCCGAGCGTTCTGTTTTTTGCCCCTTTTTCCCTTTCCATAATGAACACCGTGCCGCCCGTGTATACGCGGGCGGCATTTCCTCTTTGCGTTATGCGACCGTATCGCCGCCGAGCTTGCTTTCCACTTCGGAAAGTTTGACGGACACGATCTTCGAGACGCCCTTTTCCTCCATCGTGACGCCGAACAGGCAGTCCGCCTTTTCCATGGTGGGCTTTCTGTGGGTGATGACGATGAACTGCGTCTCTTTGGCGAATTTTTTCAAAAATTGGGCAAATTTGTCGACGTTCGCTTCGTCGAGCGCCGCCTCGATTTCGTCGAGCACACAGAAGGGCATGGGACGGAGCATCAGGATGGCGAACAGGATGGCGATCGCCGTCAGCGCGCGTTCGCCGCCCGAAAGAAGGGAAATCTTGGTCAGTTTTTTCCCCGGAGGGCAGGCGACGATCTCGACGCCCGCGGAGAGGGGATCGTCCGTTTCGGAATAGTCCATCTGCAATTCCGCTTTGCCGCCGCCGAACAGTTCTCTGAATAGTTTTTTGAAATTCTCGTTGATCTGGTCAAAGCCCGCGTCGAACTGCTTCTGCATCTCCCCTTTCAGTTCTTCGAGAGCGGCGCTCGTGTCGTCGATGCCCTTCTGCACGTCGTCGCGCTGGGTGCACATCTCCTCGTACTGCGCGGCGAGCGCCTCGTATTCTTCGAGGGCGTTGTGATTGATCGCGCCGAGGGCGTTGATCTCGCGCTTCAGGCGGTTGACGAGCGTCTGTCCCTCTTTGGGGTCAAAGTTTTCGTCTTTATATTGCAGGCACGTTTCGTATGTTTCTTGATATTCCTCATCGATGCGCGCCTGTAAATTTTCCAATTCCGAATCAATCTTGGTCAATTCGATCTCCTGGCGGTGGCGCTGCTCGGAAAGTGCGTCGATTTTCTCCTGTGCAGCGCGGCTCTTCGCCATAACGCTTTCCAGTGCGCCGTTCAATCTCTCTTTATCGCGCAGGAGAGCGTCCTTCCTTTCGCGCAGGGCATTCAGTTCGCTGCGCTGCTGCGGGGTGAGCGCCGTTTTTTCCGCCATTGCTTCGAGGTCTTCCACAGTCGCTGCGATGCTTTGAATATTGGCGGCGCTGTCTGCGATCTTAGCCGTCAGTTCTTCCCGCTCGCGCACGAGGCGCTCGCAAGTTCCGTTTTCTCCTTCCATCGCGGCGCGGTACTGCGCGATGTACACATGCAGCACATTGAGGCGCAGATTGCGTTCGCCCAGCTCGGATTTCAGCTTGTCGTATTCCGCCTTGCGCTTTTCCGACTCTTCATCGGCGGCGCTCTTCATCTTGGCGATCTTTTCCTCCCCTTCGGAAGAGGTGGAAAAGGCGGTATCGATGCCCTTCATGCGCTCGTACAGCATGGCGAGCGAGCCTTCCTGCGTTTTGAGAGAGTTTTCGTCTTCGGCCAGTTTCTGCGAAAGGGACTGCCTTTTTTCTTCGAGCGCGGCGATCTTGGCGCGCGCTTCCTGAAAGCTCTCGCGCAGCGTTTCCATCTCGCCGGCCGCTTTCGCCTTTTTTTCTTCGAGCGCGGCGCGGGCGGCCGTCAATTTTTTGACTTCCGCCTCGGCGGCAGATATTTCTTTAGAAGTCTCTTCGATCTTGCGCTCGTTGGCGAGCAAATTGCCGCTGTCTGCGCGGCGGGATCCGCCCGTCATCGAGCCGGAGGTAGAGATGACGTCTCCGTCCAGCGTAACGATGCGGAAGGCATGCGGATATTTTTTTGCGATTTCGTTCGCGTTTGCAATGTTGTCCGCGATCAGCGTGTTGCCGATAAGGTTGTAAATGACGTTGTCGTAATACGGATCGTAACGGACAAGTTCGTTGGCGAGGCCGACGGCGCCCTTTTCTTTGAGGGCGCGGCGGGTATACTCCGTTTCGTAGCGCGGCTTCAGCGAAGGGACAGGCAAAAAAGTGACCGATCCGCCGCGCGTCTTTTTCAGATATTCGATGAGCCAGCGCGCGTCGTCGCTCGATCCGGTGACGATGTTCTGCATGGCGCCGCCGAACGCCGTTTCAATGGCGACTTCGTACTTTTCGTCGCATTTGACGATGTCGGCGATGACCCCTTTGATACGTTTGGCGATCTCGGGATTGTTCCGGCTGTCGCCCATCAGTTTTTTGACCGAAAATTTATAGCCTTCAAAATCTTCCTTAATATTCAGATAGAAGCGCCTGCGATCTTGCAGGGCGGAAATGCGCGCATTCGCCTGAAAGATCTTTTCCGAAAGAGCGTCCGACTCGGCATTGACCGCAGCGATCTCCCCTTCCTTGGCAGCCTTGGTATCCTTTTCCCGCGCGACGTAATCGATCAGCTCGTTATACCAATCTTCGCACTCGGCGAGAGATTTTTTGCCCGCGCCGATCTCTTCCTTCAATTTTTCCGCCGCCGCCGCGATCTCGGCGATGCGCTCTTCGACCGCCTCTTTCTTTGCGGACAGCGTGCCGATGTTCTGCCGGATCTCGGAAAGGTTTTCGATCGTATCGATGACGCTCTTCTGCGAGCGGTCGGAAAGTTCTTCGTATTCGGAAAGTTTCGCATTGTACTCGGCGACTTCTCCGTCGAGCACGGAAATTTCCTTTTCCGCATCGGCGATCTTGGCGCGAAGCCCCGCCGCAGCCTGCTCCGCCGCCGAAGATTCTCGCTCGATCTCCTGTAAGCGAAGGGTGCCGTCCTCGATAAATTTTTCGCTGTTTTCGCGCTGCTCCCGGAAAAAGCCGATGCGCTCGCGCAAAACTTTGACGTCGCCCTCCTTCTTTTCGAGGTCTACGGTATATTTCAGAATGCTTTCATTGAGCTGCTGTAAGAGGGCGTCGCTTTCAGACACCTTGCGCCGATCTTCCTCGTACTGCGTTTCCAGCCGCTCGACCTCCTCCCTGCCCGCGTCGATGGCGGCTTGCAGCGAGTCGAGCATGGCATGGATGGACGCGCGCGCCGATGCGGCGTTATCGTGCTTATATATGTAGAGGTTGATCTCGGCATTTTTCAGCAGGCCGTATAATTCGTTGTAGCGCTTGGTCTTTTCCGCCTGTTTGGCGAGCGGATGGAGCATGCGCTCCACTTCGCTGATGCGCTGCAAAAAAATGTTGAGATTATTATAAGAATTGGAAAGCCTGCGCTCGATGTCCTGCCGCCGCGATTTGAAGACGATGATGCCCGTCGCCTCTTCGAAGATCGCGCGCCTGTCCTCCGGCTTGGCATTCATGATCTGTTCGATCTTACCCTGCCCGATGATGGAATATCCCTCCTTGCCGAGGCCGACGTTGTGCAGCCTGTCCACGATATCCTTCATGCGGCAGGGCTGCTTGTTGATCAGATACTCGCTCTCGCCGCTGCGGAAAAGCCGCCTCGTCATGGCGACTTCGTCGTAGTCGAGATCGGCAAACATGCGGGTAGAATTGTCGAATGTGAGCGTCACTTCGCAAAAAGACTGGCTCTTGCGCGTTTGCGTGCCGCCGAAAATGACGTCTTGCATGCTCGAACCGCGCATCGTCTTGGCCGACTGCTCGCCGAACACCCAGCGGATGGCATCCGCCACGTTGCTCTTGCCGCAGCCGTTCGGCCCCACAATGCAGGTGACGCCGTTATCGAATTTTATTTCGGTTTTATCCGCAAAAGATTTGAAACCGTTGAGTTCGACTTTTTTGAAATTCAAATCAGTTCTCCCCCGATGGATTTTGTAATTGAAAGAGAAGGGCGCGGGCGGCAGCCTTTTCCGCCTCTGCCTTGCTGTGCCCTTTGCCGAAAGCAGCCCTGCCGGCGCCCTCGGCGCATACGGTAAACAGGGGCGCATGGGGCGCGCCCTCCGTTTTGACGACGGTGTAAACCGTCTTTTCCTGCCCGCGCGCCTGCAAAAATTCCTGCAATTCGCCCTTGAAATTGCGCGATTCGCCCTCTTTTAAGAGGAGCGGCGCGAGAAAGCGTCTGACAACTTTTTCCGCCTCCTCCATGCCGCCGTCGAGATAGATGCCCGCGACGATCGCCTCGAACAGGCTGGAAATCGCCTTTGCGTTCGGTGCGGAGCCGGAAAACAACAAAAACCGATCCAGGCCGGCGTGCACGATACAATCTTTCAGCGGGGCTTCCGAAACGAGCTTCTGCCGCCGTTCGGTCATCCGGCCCTCGCTTTCGCCTTCGGACGCATACAACGCTTTCGCGACGAGAAAGCCGAGTACGGCATCGCCCAAAAACTCCAGGCGCTCGTTGCTTTCCGTCTTGTGGACGTTGGCATAAGAGGCGTGGGTAAAGCACGCACTGAGCAGCGCCTTATCGGCAAAGGTATACCCTATGATTTTTTCGATTTCGGCCGCGTCACGATTCGGAAGCACCGATCGCCTCCAGATCTACGCCGGCGAGCATCTCTTTGATGCTGCCGATGATGTTATTGTCCGCCGCCTCTTTCGCCTGCAAAAGGGATGCGCAGATGGAATCCGCCTTGCTCGACCCGTGCGACTTGACGACGACCTTATCGATGCCCAAAAGCACCGCCCCTCCGTATTTGTTGTAGTCCATGACCTTTTTGATCTTTTTGAAGGTCGGGCGCATAAACAGCGCATAGCCGAGCTTTGCCATAAAGGAGGAGGAAATATACTTTTTAATGATCTTCATGACGGCGGCGGCTGTACCCTCCGTCGTTTTGAGGGCAATGTTGCCCGAAAA
This sequence comes from uncultured Clostridia bacterium, assembly GCA_904374385.1. GTDB lineage: Bacteria > Bacillota > Clostridia > Christensenellales > Borkfalkiaceae > Borkfalkia. The sequence goes on from CAJFGA010000001.1 coordinate 61,339, forward strand.
CCCGTCGCATACGGCGACGTCAATATCGCCGCTCATGATATCGCGCCCCTCCACGTTGCCCACAAAGCGGATGCCGGGCAGCGTTTTGAGAAGCTCGTGCGCTTCTTGATGGAGAGGATCCCCCTTATGATCTTCCGTGCCGTTGGTCACCAACCCCACGCGCGGCTCTTTCACGCCGAATGCGCGCGCATACGCCGTGCCCATGATGGCAAAATGGCAAAGATTGACGGGCTTGCATTCCGCATTCGCGCCCGCATCGATGATATAGACCTTCCCCTCCTGGGCGGTGGGGAGCGCGGGGCAGACGGCGGGGCGGGAAATGCCGCGGATGCGGCCCACGCGCAGGAGCGCACCGGTAAGCACGGCACCCGTAGATCCGGCCGAAACGAACCCTTTCGCATCGTCGTCCTCTTTGAGCATTTTGAGCGCGACTACGAGAGAGGAATCCTTCTTTTGCCGGATGGCTGCCGTAGGTACGTCGTCGTTGGTGATGACTTCGGAACAATTTACGACTTCCAAGCGCGCCTTATCGTAAGTAAGCCCCGCAAGAACGGCGGAAATTTTTCCTTCGTCGCCCGTGAGAACAACTTTCAGTTCCTTTTCAGCCTGCAGCGCCGCGACGGCGCCCTTTACGATCTCCTCGGGGGCGTTGTCTCCGCCCATCGCGTCCAATATGATTTTCGTCATAAAAAACTTCTCCTCGCTCTGTTCATGCATTTCTCTCGCAAAGGCGCTGCGAAACGCCGTGATTTGATAGACAACCTTTGTTCGCCGACATAAAGTCGGCTCTGCAATGTTTTTCTCTCTGCGAAAATTTTGAAGGGCTTTCATATTAAAACTATTTTCGCATCCACTCTTTTTCGGCAACCCACTGCCTCACAGAAGGGGTGAATGTCCGCGGTTCAATATTATGTGTGCCCTTAAAAATCGCGGACAGAGGGGGAAAGCCGCACGGGTTTCCCCTCAAATCACGAAAATCCGCAGGCGTCAGCACGCCGAGAATTTTGTGAAAATTTTTTAATACTCCAAATTTCCCACTGTTCTCGGGAAGGGCAGAACGTCGCGGATGTTGGCAATGCCCGTGAGGTACATGATCATCCTCTCAAAGCCCAAGCCAAAGCCCGAATGCACGGTGCCGCCGTATTTGCGGAGATTTAAATACCAATCGTAATCCGCGGGGTTCAAGTTCATTTCCTTCATACGAGCGAGCAACACATCTTCCCGCTCTTCCCTCTGCGAACCGCCGATCAATTCCCCGATGCCCGGCACGAGCAAATCGGCAGCGGCCACCGTCTTCCCGTCGTCGTTAAGGCGCATGTAAAACGCCTTGATCTCCTTCGGGTAATCGGTGAGAAAGACCGGTTTTTTATATACCTGCTCGGTCAGATACCGCTCATGCTCGCTCTGCAGGTCGCATCCCCAATACACGGGAAATTCGAATTTTTCTTTGACTTTTTCCAAAATTTTGATCGCCTCGGTATACGTAAGGCGGACAAATTCGTTTTCCGACACGTTTTTCAGACGTTCTACCAGCCCTTTATCCACAAAGCTGTTCAAAAATTCGATCTCTGCGGGGCATGTTTCCATGACGTGGCGGATGATCGCTTTGACCATCGCTTCCGCGACGTCCATATCCCCTTCGAGGTCGCAAAAAGACATTTCCGGCTCGATCATCCAAAACTCCGCCGCGTGGCGGGTCGTGTTGGAACGCTCTGCGCGGAAGGTCGGGCCGAAAGTATACACGTCGGAAAACGCCATGGCGAACGTTTCCGCATTGAGCTGCCCGGATACGGTCAGAGCAGCCCTTTTGCCGAAAAAGTCCTTTTTATAATCGACATCGCCCTTTATCTGATCCAATTCGAGCGTGGTCACTTGAAACATCGCGCCGGCGCCCTCGCAGTCGCTGCCCGTGATGATGGGCGTATGCACATACACGAAGCCCCTTTCGTTAAAAAATTTATGGATGGCAAACGCTGCCTCGCTGCGGATGCGGAACACGGCGTTGAAAGTATTCGTGCGCGGACGGAGATAGGCGATCTCGCGCAAAAATTCGAGGGAATGCCTCTTTTTTTGCAGCGGATAGTCGGGCGAAGAAGCGCCCATGACGGAGATCTTTTCCGCCTTGATCTCGAAGGGCTGTTTGTTTTCGGGCGTCAGAACGACCTTCCCTTCGACGACGAGGCTCGCCCCCACGTTTTGGCGGGCGATCTCATCATAATTGGCGAGGAATTCCCGCTCGAAAACGACCTGCACGTTTTTAAAGCAGCTGCCGTCGTTCAGCTCGATAAAGCCGAAAGACTTGCCGTCTCGCAGCGTTCTGACCCAGCCGCAGACGATGACGCTCTTGCCGCCGAAATCGGACGGCGCGCCGTAGATTTGCTTGATGGTTGTCCGTTTCATCCTACACCTCCGAAAACAGAAGGATCGTTTTTGCTTTTAATTTCCTTTTATTCTATCAAATTCGGGGGAAAATATCAAGTATATTTTGTCGGAAAACAAAAATCGCAAAAGACGCCCTTTTGCCGTGAAACATTGTAAAAACATCCGCCGCGCAAAATTGCGCGGCGGATGCTCGATTTCGTATCTATTTTGCGGCAGGCGCTTTATTTTGTGGCGTCCGCCGCCGCGGCTTCCTGCCGGACGGCGCTTTCGGCAAGGCTCTTGGCAAAGCATTTCCTGCGCTTGACGACTTTCTTTTCCATCGTGCTCCACTGCGACTGTACCGCGGTATTGGAGATGAGTTCCGGATTAGACTCCACCTTTTCGATCTTATCTTCCAAAATATTTTGCATGATGCGCGCGATCATGAGCGAGTTGATGCCCGTCTTTTGATAATCGGGCCGGACGGCGATGAGCGCCATCTCCAATTCCTTCGGGCGGCGGATCGCCTTAAGCACCCGGATAAATCCGAAGGGCAGCATGCGGCCCTTGCTCTTTTGGATCGCCTCACACAGGGACGGCAGCATGACCGCCATGCCCACGACCTCGTCCTTATCGTTGACGAGCATGGAAAAATAGCGGGGGTTGATGGCGGTGGCAAACTGCGCGAGTATGCCGTCAACCACTTTTCCCTCGACTGCCACATAGCAGTCGAGCGAGGCGTACGCCTCGTTGACCATAGCGAGCGCCTTATGGCCGTAGCGTTTGATGAGTTTGGGCATCGGCGCCGTTTCAGATACTTCATGCACATGAAATTTTTCGCGGATGCGGTCTGCAATGCGCGCTATGCGCTCGTCTGTCTTTTCGGGGATGACAAAGTCGTATTCGAGCCATTCGCTTTCATCCGTAAAACCCTGCGCCTTGACCAATTTTTCATAATACGGATAATTATAATTGGTACAATATGTAGCGCGGCGGTCAAAACCGTAAGTCAAAAGACCTTCCCTGTCCTGATCGTTGAATCCCCATGGCCCGTGTATGGTATCCATGCCGCGTTCGCAGCCGAACGCCTCCACCGCGCCGAGAAGCGCGGCTGCGACTTGCTCGTCGTCAATGCAGTCAAAGCGGGAAAAGCGGATACACTTTTTGCCGGAAACGCGATTATATTTATTTTGGATGATGCCCGCGATGCGCCCTGCGAGAGCGCCGTCCTTATAGGCGAGATAGCAGCGGAGTTCGCAGTCGGCAAGATTGGCATTTTTATTCGGATCGGCGATATTCACTTCGTCCGAATAAAAAGACGGCACATAAAAAGAACAATTTTTATAGAGCAGCAGCGGATATTCCGCGAAAACGCGCATATCCTTCCTCGATTTGACCTGCCGAATTTCTATCATAAAAAATCCTCCTGCGGATGGAATTTCTTTCGACTGCATTGTACCACGTTCGGCAAAACTTTGCAATCGTTTGTAAAATATTCTTTACAATTTTGCACGCCAAATGCGGCAATTCTTCCCTTTTTATCGCAGTATAAGGGATAATTTTTGAAAATCATTCAATTTTTTGTTAAGAGATCGTAAAGTTCCGCGCGAGATCGTCCCGCTCCTCGGCCGGTTTGGGCAATACGCCGCGCACGGGCGCATAGCGGTCGGAACGAATGCGCTTTTTTTCGACGGCGACGCCGTTTTTGTACTTGACGAGATAGCCGCAGCTGGTCAGGCCCTGCTTGGGATCGCGCAGTTTTGCATTTTCCCCTTCCGCATATTCAGGCTCCGGCGGCGGCAGCATTCCCGTTACGACGCTCTCTCGGCGGTAGGTATAGGCGCTCTTTTTGCCGTACAGAGATACCGTGATCTTTCCGTTTTTGACATCGCAGATCATGTAGACGGGAAACGCCGTGCCGTTTATAAAGCGAAGATCTGCGTTTTTGCCGCTGACCATCGCATCGAAAGACGGTTCGACATAACCGACGGACAAACTGTGCGGATGATATTCGACGATCTGCATCCCCGCAAGCAGGGCGGCATTGTAGACGGTCGTACTCGCCTGGCACACCCCGCCGCCCACACCGGCGACAAAATCGCCCTCAAAGATGATCGGCGCCTCGCAAAATCCGTTCGCCTTGGTGCGCTCGCCGACGGCGGCATTGAAAGAAAATTCCTCTCCCGCCCCGATCACGGTGCCGCTCAGTTTTTTGCCCGCCAAAGCGATGTTGCGCGCCCTGCCCGCCGCCGCGGCGTTAAATTTAGTGGAAAAGGATGCGAGCAGGCAGGTCAGCTCTTTCAACTTGGCGATGGTGATGCGCGCGGGGGTGCGCGCCGTCTGCAGGCGGATCTCTCCCGAGCCGGTTTCCATCGCCTGCGATACCGCGCGCGAGAGTACGGCGCCGTCCAAATACCGTCCGCTCTTTTCCGCCCGAAAGGAAAACGGTTCGGCGGCAGAGGGCTGAAAGGACATCTGCGCGTCTTCGCTCCTCTGATAAAAATCGTCGCAAATGCCGCACAGCACCGCCTCTCCCCGCACGAGGTAATAGGTGATCGAAAGCGGGTGCGCGCCCCCCTTTTTTGCAGCGGCAAGCGCTGCCGCCATGTCCGTTTTGGCGTTGATTTCCGGATAACGATAGACGTATTTGCGCCCGTCGACGACGATCGTAAGCTGTTTTTGAAGGAGTTCTCGCCTGAGCGATGCACGAACGGCCTCCTCTGCCTGTTCGTGCGTAAGCCCGGCAAGATCGACCCCGTTCACCGAAGCCCCCGAGGGAAAGCGCGCCGGGGCAAAAGCGCAGGAAATAAAAAGAACGCCCGCGATCAGCGCGAGCGACAGTATTTTTGTAAATTTTCCGCCCATGGTATGACCTCTGTGACAGTATGCGCACGCACGCGGAAAATACAAGAGGGAGTTTTTGGCGGCACACGGCGGGGAGCAGTCAGCGCTTGATCGCACCGCCGACGATGCGGATTTTATTGACTGTTTTGCCGAAAAGCACCTTTTCGGTATGGGTACAGGTAAGCACCGTCTGTACGCCGCCGAGGCGGGCGAGCAGTTTCCTGCGGCGGGGCAAGTCGAGTTCGCTCATCACGTCATCCAAGATCAGAACGGGGTACTCCCCCGCGTGATTTTTAAAAATTTCCAGTTCCGCGAGTTTGATCGCGAGCGCCGCCGTGCGCGCCTGCCCCTGCGAGCCGTACACGCGCGCCTCTTCCCCTCCGATCAGAATTTTCAAATCGTCGCGGTGCGGCCCGGAGGCAGTAAAGCCGAGGCGGATATCCCGCTCGTAATTTGCTGCAAATTCTTCCGCAAGTTTCTTTTCCGTCTCCTCCCGGCTTGCGGGATACTTTTTTTCGGAAAAAATTTCCAATTTTTCGGCCCCGTCCGTCAAAAAAGCGTGCCGCTCCGCCGCGATCGGGGATAATTCTGCGATAAACTCCTGCCGCTTTTCGGCAATTTCCGCGGCATAGCGGCAAAGCTGCGCATCCCATACGGGCAGCGTTTCGAACACGAGTTCGAGGTCGCGGTTTTTAAGCAGGGCGTTGCGCTGTTCCAAAATTTTATTATAGCGGATGAGCGCCGTATAATAGCTTTTAGACATCTGCGAGATGGACACATTTAAAAAACGCCTGCGCTCGTCAGGGCCGTCCTGTACGAGGCGCAGCTCGGAAGGGCTGAAAAATACGCCGTTGATATTGCCCAAAAGATCGGCGTTCTTGCCGATCTTCATGCCGTTGATACGGATCTCGCGCCTGTTTTCGTAGATGTCCGCCTCGATATGCACCGAACCGAAGCGGCTCTCTGCATCGGCGCGGATAAAGGCTGCGGACTCACCCGCGCGGATGAGCTGCTTTTCCTTTTTGGCGCGCGGCGAAGTGCCCGTGCACAGGTAAAAGACCGCCTCGGCACAGTTGGTTTTGCCCTGCGCGTTCCTGCCGTACAGCACGTTTATGCCTTCGTCGAAGGTAAACGTCTCTTCCGCGTAATTTCTGAAATTTTTGAGGTACAGATTTTTTATTCTCATCTCTGTTTTGATTTGATTTTCTCGGCAAATTATATTATAATGATATCCACCGATTTGTGCGGGGGGAATGGCCGGCGCGGCGGTGCTATACGCATATTATAGCAAATTTACGAAAAAAGATAAAGTGTTCAGAGGTATTTATGTCCGAAAACAATCAGTACGAAATTTTGTGGAAAAGCATAAGGGAGAATTTAGAACAGACGCTCGCGCACATCACGTTTACCACTTATATAGCGGGGCTCAAGCCGGTCGACATCGACGGGACGCGCATCGTGCTGAAAACGGACACCGAATTTTTTGCAAAGACCATCGTACACCAGCTAAAAGACAAGATTAAGGCGGCGATCGTCAAGGCGGATACGGGCATCACCGATTTCGTCCTCATGGTAGAGGGCAGCGACGAGCCGTATTACCGCCCTGCGGACGACGAGCCGGACGAGGATTATACGCCCGTCGCGGTAGACCCGCGCTTTACTTTCGAAAGTTTCGTCGCGGGCAAGAGCAACGAATTCGTGTTTGCGGCGGCGCAGTCGGTCGCCAAAAATCCGGGGGCGAACTTCAATCCCCTGTATATCTACGGCGCTTCGGGATTGGGCAAGACCCACCTTTTGCAGTCTATCGCCAACTATATCAATTTGCACAAGCCCTCCCTGCGCGTGCTGTATACGACGTGCGAAAAATTTATCAATGAGCTCATCGACTCCATCTACCTCAACCGTGGCAGCAACAGCCGCGATTTACAGGCAAAGTTCAGGAACCGCTACCGCAGCGTAGACGTGCTGCTCATCGACGACGTGCAGTTCCTCGCCAAAAAGCAGGCAGTGCAGGAAGAGCTTTTTCACACCTTCAATGCCCTGCAGGCACAGAACAAACAGGTCGTTTTGACTTCCGACGTGCCGCCCAAAGAGATCGCAACCCTCGAAGAGAGGCTGCGCACCCGCTTCGAGGGGGGGCTGATCGCCGACATCCAGCCGCCCGATGCGGAAACGAAGATCGCCATTTTGAAGCAAAAGGCTTTCGAACGGAAGGCGATCATCCCGCCCGACGTGCTCGAATTTTTGGCGCGCGATTCCGGAACGGACGTAAGGACGCTGGAAGGCAGGCTGACCAAAGTGGTGTTTGCCAGCAAGCTGCACGAGCAGCCCGTGACCATGGAACTGGCGGCGACCGCCCTGCGGGAAGCGGTCAGCGAAGAGCACGAAACGGTCACCTCCGACAAGATCATCGGCAGCGTTTGCTCCTTTTATAAGATCAGCCGCGAAAACCTTTTGGGCAAGAGCAAGAAAAAGGAATTGGTACAGCCGCGGCAGATCTGCGCCTACCTCATGTGCGAGATCATGAATATCCCCCTCGTTTCCATCGGGGAAGCGATGGGCGGCAGAGATCACACGACCATCATCCACTCGCGCGAAAAGATCTCGAATCTCGTCAAGGTCAACGACCGTATCGCCAAAGAGGTGGAAGATATACGCAATATGATCTTGAAACAATGACTCCTTTCGCACAAATCACGGAAGAGTTCCTGTGATTTGTGCGATCGCTTTTTGCGCCCGCGGATGGCGCATCCGAACGACAACAGCTTATGATCAAAAACCGATTTTACACGACCGAATACGACGCCGTTGTGGTCGGCGCAGGGCATGCGGGCGCAGAAGCCGCCCTCGCCCTCGCCCGCACGGGCATAAAGACGGTGATGCTGACGCTAAACCTCGACAGCATCGCCTTTATGGCGTGCAATCCTTCCATCGGCGGCACGGCGAAGGGGCACCTCGTGCGCGAGATCGACGCGCTCGGCGGCGAAATGGGCATCAATGCCGACAAGACAGCCCTGCAGATACGCATGCTCAATACGGGCAAGGGCGCGGCGGTACAGAGCCTGCGCTCCCAGTCTGACAAGCACGCCTATCACGCCCGCATGAAACAGGTGCTGGAAAATACCGAAAACCTCTCGCTGCTGCAGGGCGAGGCGGCAGAGATCCTCACGGAAAACGGAAAAGTGACGGGCGTCAGGACGGCGGTAGGCGAGATCATTGCGGCAAAAGTGGTCATCCTCGCTACGGGCGTATACCTCAAGGGCGAAGTCATCGCGGGGGAATATAAGCAAAGTTCCGGGCCGAACGGATTCGCGCCCGCAAACCTCCTTACACACAACCTCATCGACCTCGGCTTTCAGGTGCGCCGCTTTAAGACGGGCACTCCGGCGCGCGTGGACGGGCGTACCGTCGACTATTCTAAACTGGAGATCCAGCAAGGGGAAACGGACATATACCCCTTTTCCTTCCTTTCGAAGCGGGTGCCGCGCAGACAGACGCCCTGCTACCTTACCTATACCAACCAAAAGACGCACGAGATCATCCGCGCCAACCTGCACCGTTCCCCCCTCTACTCCGGGGTGATCAAGGGCACCGGCCCGCGCTACTGCCCTTCCATCGAGGATAAAGTGGTGCGCTTTGCCGATAAAGAAAGGCACCAGATCTTTTTGGAACCGGAATGTGCGGACTCGAACGAAGTGTATGTACAGGGGATGTCTTCTTCTCTGCCGCACGACGTACAGCGGGAGATGTACCGCTCGATCGCGGGGTTGGAACATGTGAAGATCATGCGCTACGCCTATGCCATCGAATACGACTGCATCGACACGCTGGACGTGTACCCTACCCTCGAATTCAAAAAGATCGAGGGCCTGTATACCGCGGGGCAGATCAACGGCACCAGCGGCTATGAAGAGGCGGCGGCGCAGGGTCTGATGGCGGGGCTGAACGCTTCGCTCAAGCTGCGCGGACTGCCTCCCTTCGTATTGCGGCGGGATCAGGCATACATCGGCGTGCTCATCGACGATCTTGTGACGAAAGGCACGAACGAACCCTACCGCATGATGACTTCGCGCGCGGAATACCGCATTCAGCTCAGGCAGGACAACGCAGATTTCCGCCTGACCGAACTCGGTTATAATGCGGGGTTGGCGACGAAACAGCGCTACGCCCGCATGTGCAAGCGCAAAAAACAGGTGGAAGAGATCCTCGCCGAACTCGACGGGCGCGTTTCCCCCAAAGAGGCGGAAGGCTTTATGCGCGAACACGGCTTCGATACCCTGTTCGGCGGGCTGAGTTATGCGGACATGATCCGCCGCGCCATCGACCCGAAAGACATCATCGAACGCTTCGGCATTTTGCAGGGCAGAAACCGCGCCGATATCGAAACGGCGGTCATCGACGTCAAGTACGAGGGCTATATCAAGCGCGGATTGGAGCAGATCGAAAAGGCCAAAGCACTGGAAGACAAAAAGATGCCCGCCGACATCGATTATGAAAAGATAGACGGCCTGCGGCTGGAAGCGCGGCAGAAACTCAACAAAATCCGCCCCGAAAACCTCGGGCAGGCGGGGCGCATTTCGGGCGTGAACCCTGCCGATATCGCCGTTTTGATGGTCTATTTATCTCTCAAGCACAAACAGTAAAATGAAAATTCCACCGGCTTTGCCGGTGGAATTTTATTTTCGGGCCGTCAGCGCGCAGGCCGCGCCAGTGGCGGCTTGGCAGGCATCCGCTTACCGCCCGCGGACAGGCTACCCTCCCCTCATCAGTCACCTTCGGCGACAGCTTCCCCCAAGGGGAAGCCTTTTTTTGTTTATCGCATAATAGGTTATATTTCGCGACAGACTCAAGGGGAAGCCTTTTTTTACTCGGTTACTTGCGCTAACAGGCCCCAAAGGAAGCCTTTTTGGTTTACTCAGTCGCTTTTTTATGAAAACGGATCGTCGAACTCTTTTTCCAAAAAACGGATATCTTCGAGCGCGCGTTTAAATATTTTGCGCGTCAGCCCAGTCCGCGCAGGCGCGCGGCAGCAGAACTCTGCACAGGTATCCGAACGCGCCGCTATTTTTTGCAGGGCGCGGCACCATCCCGTTTTTTCCGCTGCAAATCTTATAAAATCTTTGCGGTAAAAGCGGCTGAACATGCGGCATGCCCCGCATATGCACTTATTTTTTACGGTTCTCTTCATTGAGGCGGCGCTCCTCCCTCTCTTCTTCAAATATCTGGCGTATCGCTGAAATTTCTGAAAACATCTCGCGCAGGGCGCGCTCCGCGACAATTTTTTTGCCCAAAGCCGACGCTGCGCTGCGCGTTCTCCAGTCTGCACAGCGGGCATCTTTTCCGCGCACGGTTTCGGCGTGCTTTGCGCAGCGGCCGTATTCCGTCTTATCATAGCGCTGATCGCCGATCACATAGAACCGCTCGAAAAAGACGCAGCTGTTGCAGCATTTGAAATAGTTTTCCCTTTCCATCCGTAACCTCCTGCATTTTGACCCGCCATACAAACTTATTTGTATTATACTACAAACAAGTTTGTAAATCAACCATTTCAACAAACTTTTTTGTATAATGTAAAAAAACGGTGTTGATTTATGAGCGGGATAGGCAAAGAGCTGAAAAATATAAGAGAATTGAACGGCTATTCTCAAAGTGCGTTGGCAGAAGCAACGGGAATATCGCAACAAAAGATAAGTTATTATGAGAGCGGCAAACATTCACCGCCGATAGAATTCTGCATACGGCTTGCAGATTTTTACGGTATCACACTGGATGAACTTGTGGGAAGAGATGTAAATTTAAGAACGGATAAGCATTAATCAAAAGGAGCTTATACGCCTGCCGGGCGCATAAGCTCCTTTTACGATTTTGCCTTCCCCCGTTGGGGGAAGGGGGACTGCTTGCGGGGGATGAGGTTTTACCTATTCGGCGACGATGCGAATAAATTCGCACACGCGGGCAGAAGGGGCATCCGCCGCGCCTTCAAAACGCACGGGCAAAACGCTGTATTCCCTGCCGTTTGCACACTTTTGCGTCGCCCTCTGTAAAACCGCGGCGGGAATTTCCAATTCGCGGCAATAAGATTCTTCCCCTTGGGTATATAACAGATATTCATCCAACAGCACCTCGCCGCCGACCGTAATTTTCAGCGGTTTGCCGTTATCTGCCGCCCTGCACTGCACGCACAGCGCATTCTTTTTGCCGGGCAGCACTGCCATATCGTAGGCAAAGTATCCGCCCGCCTCGGCAAAGCGATAGGTGCCGTCGTCCGTAACGGAGCGGGTGCGCTCTTCCTGCATGTCGTGCAGGGCATCGTTTTCGTACTGGCCGTAACCGGGCTGCACGGTATCGACGACTTCGCGCCGATCCTCCGATTCGGGGCGGCGCTCCCCCTCCTTCAAATACCAATAGATGGCGTAACGCTCTTTATAGCGCTGAAAATGCGGCGAAAAGGTGAGCCGGATGTCCGCGCCCGTCAGTACAAAGTTTTCCCCCTCCTTGATGAAAAAGGCGGAAGGGTCTTCCAGAAAAGCCTTGACGGAGGGGAAGTATAGCCGCTCCGTGCGCATGATCTTTTTTTCGGGGATGGTGACGTCTACGCCCGTCGTCGTCACCGTCATATTTTCGGCGCCGAGATCCGCCGAAAGCACCGCCGCCCCGTAACGGAAGGCGAAGCAATCGGGCGCATCGGGCAAACTTTCTGCGGCAATTTTTTCGGGCAGGCGTACCTTTACGGTGTCGCCCGCGCGCATTTCGACCATGGCGTGCCCGTTTTCCGCCGCGACGGCGAGCGGCTGCGCGTTTTTAGAGAAATAAGCGCCCCGCTTTGCCCAGGCGGGCACGCGGAAATAGACCTTTACGGGCGTATCGGCGCGCAAAAGGGTAAACTTTGCCGTATCGGAAAAGGGAAAGTCCGCTTCCAGCGCTCCTTCGATGCCCGGCGCGCAGACGCGCGAAGAAAAGTACAGCTCGACGTACAGCGCCCCCTCCGCGCGATAATAAATACTGTCGCCCAGTTTGGTAAAATTCTCCATGCCGCTGCCCGTGCAGCACCAAAACTTGGTGAACGGTTCGCCGTAAACCTTGAAAAAGCCGCCCGCCATCGGCTGGAAGTAAGTCGTCATGCCCGTTTCCGGATTTTGCGACGATAAGATCGAATTGATATACGCGTTTTCGTAAAAATCGGTATATTTTTTGTCGCACGTTATGGCAAAAAGCGAACGAGAGAGCTTGAGCATATTGTAGGCGTTGCACGTTTCGCAATTGCAGTTGGTGCGCTCTTTATTGAGCGCATAATCGGGGCCGAAGTGCTCCCATTCCGAATTGCCGCCCGTGGCATAGGTGTGCCTTTCTATGACCGTCTGCCAAAACGCTTCGGCAACGGCGAGATAGCGCGACGCATCCACCGCCTCGCCGCCGAAGATTTTTCCGTGCAGGGTCAAATAGCGGTTGAGCGCGCCCAATACCTTGGGGATGGTCGTGTTGGCGTGCTTGTCCTTCAAATTGTCCTTTCCGCGCGCAAGGATGACGTCGAAAAGTTCTTCCTCGTCGAACATGTGCGCGGCGAGGGCGTGTTCGCCCTTGCCCGTGATCGCATAGAGGGTGTACAGGCAGTCGTTCATGCCGCCGTATTCGACGGAGAGCACGCGCTTGTGCGTTTCGCCGTCCCAGCGGGAAACGCGCGCAAACACCCAATCGCCGAGGGCAGAAGCGACCTGTTTGGCGCGCTCGATGCCCGTAAGAAGATAGACGTCGCACAGCCCCGCGATCAGTTTGTGCATGGTGTACCAGGGGACCCACGCTTCGCGCACGATGTTTGTTTTGCCCGCTTCTACATTGTCGAACTGCGCTTCGGCGCCCCCTTCGACGGGCAGCGCGCCCCAAATAAAGCCCGGCTCTCCTTTGCTGTTCTGCTGGCATTCGTACAGCGCCTCGGCAATGCTGCCCGCCTTTTCAAAAAACGCTTCCCGCTCTTTTGCGGGCGTGGCAGGGTTGGCAAACGCCTGCGCGACAGCCGTCATATAATGCCCGAGGGTATGCCCCGCGATGAGAGAATTTTCCCACCCGCCGTAGCGGGTAAAGGGCGAGGCAAGGCCTGCGTTTTCGTAAAACCCCGCCAAAAGCCTGCCCTCTTCGATAGACAGAAGATAGGCGCGCTCTTTTTGGGCCGCGTTCAGCGAATAGGCGTCTTGAATGGTCACGTTTTGCAGAGGAAAGGTCTGCAGCTTCATACAATTCTCCTTATTTTTGCCGCAGCCTGGCTGCGGCGCAAATTCTTTCTACTCAAATTATACCCCCACTTTTCCCTTTTGTAAAGCCTGTGCGGAAAATTTGCCCCTAAAAAAGTCAATCCTCTTTGCAGCACAGCAGCTTCATACTTTCAATGCCGATCAAAATGCCTATTTTGATCCCCTCTTCAAAACTATTTTTATCATCCTCCGCATTCGTAGCGTTCATTTCCCTTTCAAATACAAAATACTCTTTCTTCTGCGCTTCTGAAAGGCATTGCATAAACGCATTTTCTATTTTCGTTCTCTTTGCCGACAGTTTACGCTCGGTTTCTTCTTCCTTCATGATCGTGTTGGCATGCATTTTTCCGATAAATATCAAATCCAATATTGATTTCATAATTCACCTCGATGTTTTTTATATATTATACAATTTTTTTATATCTGTAGATCAAATTGCTAGAATTCTAGCCTAATCAAAATTTTTATGTTCTTTTTTGACTAATTTTTGATAAATTTTTTCATTCAGAGAAAAACGTAAAAATGGTGAAAAATTTATAGGACGCGTCTTGAAAGACCTTACAAAAAACGCACAGCAACTAATTTTGAATGTAAAAGTACCGCCCCGCAGGCAATGCCTGCAGGGCGGTACTCTGTAAACGCCAATTTATTTTTGTTTTCTGTTTACATAACTCGTATGCAGAATTTCGTGCGCCTTGTGCGAGCCGGGCTCACCGAAAAAGTCTTTATAAAGCTGCAAAATAGCGGGGTTTTCGTGACTCTTGCGGATAGACGCCTGTTTATCCTCGTCATACAGCGCCTGTGCGCGCTTGGAACGCAAATCGACCTGCCGACGGGTATATGCACTCTGGATGGGCTGGCCGCCGCCGTTGACGCAGCCGCCCGGGCAGCACATCACTTCTACAAAGGTGTAGTCGCATTCGCCCTTTTTGATCTTTTCGCAAAGTTCTTTGGCATTGGTCAAGCCCGAAGCGACCGCCACTTTCACTTTGATGCCGTTCAAGTCATACTCCGCTTCTTTGATGCCTTCGATGCCGCGCACTTCTTTGAAGTCGACCGAATCGAGCGGCTTGCCCGTGATCGTTTCCGCCGCGGTACGCAGCGCAGCCTCCATAACGCCGCCCGTCGCGCCGAAGATGACGCCCGCGCCCGTAAATTCGCCGAGCGGGTTGTCGAAGGTGCCGTCGGGCAGTTCGCTGTATAGAATGCCGGAATTTTTGATCATTTTGGCGAGCTCGCGGGTGGTGAGCACCGCGTCGATATCGGGATAACCGCTCGCGTTTTCATGATCGCGCGTCTTTTCGAACTTCTTTGCCGTGCAGGGCATGATGCCGACGACGTAGATGTTTTTCGGGTCGATGCCCTCTTTTTTCGCCCAATAGGTCTTGACCGTCGCGCCGAACATCTGCATGGGCGACTTGCAGGACGAAAGATTGGGGATCAGTTCGGGATAATAATATTCGACGAAGCGGATCCAGCCGGGCGAGCAGCTCGTAAACATGGGGAGCGTGCCGCCCTCTTTGACGCGGTGAATGAGCTCGTTCGCCTCTTCCATAATGGTGAGGTCGGCGCCGAAGTTGACGTCGAACACCTTATCGAACCCGAGCATGCGCAGCGCGGTGAACATTTTTCCTTCGGTGTTGGTGCCGATGGGATAGCCGAACTCTTCGCCGATCGCCGCGCGCACGGCGGGCGCCGCCGCCACTACGACCACCTTTTCGGGGTTATTGATCGCCTCGCGCACGTTGTCGATCTCTTCGCGCTCGCGCAGCGCCCCCGTGGGGCAGACCGCCACGCACTGGCCGCATGCCACGCAGGGCGCGTCGTTCAAATCCGATTCGAACGCGCACGCAATGTGCGTATTGAAGCCGCGGCGGGAAGGCGCGATGACGGCGACTTCCTGCACCTTTTTGCAGACGGCAACGCACCTGCGGCAGAGAATGCACTTTTCGTTGTCGCGCACGAGGTAGCTGGTCGAATTGTCCTCTTCATACTCCGAACGCACGCCTTTGAAGCGGTTTTCGTCGCAGCCGTATTCGTTGGAGAGCTTTTGCAGTTCGCAGTTGGTACTGCGCACGCAGGAAAGGCATTCCTTTTTATGATCGGAAAGGAGAAGTTCGAGGGTTGTCTTTCTCGATTTTCTCACCTTTTCGGTATTGGTGAATACTTCCATGCCCTCGTTTACAGGATAAACGCAGGCGGCGACGAGGCTTCTGGCGCCCTTCACTTCGCACACGCAGATGCGGCAGGCGCCGATCTCGTTGATCTCTTTCAAATAGCAGAGGGTGGGGATGTTGATGCCGGCGGCCTTCGCCGCTTCCAAAATGGTGCTCCCCTCTTCGACCTCTACGGGAATATTGTTTATTTTCAGATGTACCATGATCTCTTATCCTCCCCGTTATGCCTTGATGACCGCGCCGAAGCGGCATTTTTCCATACAGACGCCGCACTTGATGCACTTATCCGTATCGATGACGTGCGGCTCTTTGACCGTGCCGGAAATTGCGCCCACGGGGCAGTTGCGCGCGCAGAGGGTACAGCCCTTGCACTTGTCGGCAACGATCTGGTATCTGAGCAGTTTTTTGCAGACGCCCGCGGGGCAGCGCTTTTCTTTGACGTGCGCTTCGTACTCGTCGCGGAAGTAATGCAGGGTGGAAAGGACGGGGTTGGGCGCCGTCTGCCCGAGACCGCAGAGGGAATTTTCTTTGATGTAGTAGCAAAGCTCTTCCATCTTGTCGAGGTCTTCCATCGTCGCCGTGCCGTCGGTGACTTTGCAGAGCATTTCGTACAGGCGCTTGGTGCCGATGCGGCATGCCGTACATTTGCCGCAGCTTTCGTCAACGGTAAATTCGAGGAAGAACTTCGCGATGTCGACCATGCAGTTGTCCTCGTCCATGACGATGAGGCCGCCCGAACCCATCATCGAACCGATGGCGATGAGGTTGTCGTAGTCGATGGGCGTATCGATGAGGTGCGCGGGGATACAGCCGCCCGAGGGGCCGCCCGTCTGCGCCGCTTTGAACTTTTTGCCGTTGGGGCAGCCGCCGCCGATATCATAGATGATCTCGCGCATGGTGGTACCCATCGGGATCTCGACGAGGCCGGTATTGTGGATCTTGCCGCCGAGCGCAAACACCTTGGTGCCGCGGCTCTTTTCCGTACCCATGGAGGCGAACCAATCCGCGCCCTTCAATATGATCTGCGGCACGTTCGCATACGTTTCTACGTTATTCAAAATGGTAGGCTTGCCGAACAGGCCCTTGACCGCGGGGAAAGGAGGACGGGGGCGCGGCTCGCCGCGGTGTCCTTCGATAGAGGTCATCAGCGCCGTCTCTTCGCCGCAGACGAAAGCGCCCGCGCCCAGACGGATGTCGAGGTCGAAGTTAAAGCCGGTGCCGAAGATATCCTTGCCTAAAAGACCGTATTCGCGCGCCTGTTTGATGGCGATGGTCAGGCGCTGCACGGCGATCGGGTATTCCGCGCGGACATAGATGTAGCCCTGATCCGCGCCGATAGCGTACGCCGCGATCGCCATCGCTTCGATGACGGCATGCGGGTCGCCTTCCAAAATGGAACGATCCATGAATGCGCCGGGGTCGCCCTCGTCTGCATTGCAGCAGACGTACTTTTTATCTCCTACGGAATTTTTAGCGAACTGCCACTTTCTGCCCGTAGGGAAACCCGCGCCGCCCCTGCCGCGAAGGCCGGACTTGGAAATGACGTCGATGACGTCCTGCGGGGTCATTTCGGTGAGCACCTTGCCGAGCGCCTCATAGCCGTCGTAAGCGATATACTCCTCAATCTTTTCGGGATTGATGACGCCGCAGTTGCGGAGCGCCACGCGGTGTTGCTTTTTATAGAAATTGGTGTCGTTGAGCGCCTTGATGTTGCCGTCTTCCCCCACTGTCTCTTTATAAAGGAGGCGGGTGACGATGCGCCCTTTGATGATGTGTTCGTCGATGATCTCGTCAACGTCTTCGAGTTTGACCTGCGAATAGAAGGCGCCTTCGGGATAGACGATCATGATGGGGCCAAGCGCGCACAGGCCGAAGCAGCCCGTTTTGGTGACGTGCACTTCGTTTTCAAGCCCTTCTTTTTGGATGCGGGCGACGAGCGCATCGTAAATTTTCATCGAATTGCCGGAGGTACAGCCGGTACCGCCGCAAACAAGAATGTGTGATCTGAACATGTAATTCTTCTTCCTCCGCCCTTAATTCTCGCCGATCAGATATTCTTTAACGGGATTCCCGTTCACGACGTGTTCGGCCATCACCTTTTTCGCCTTATCGGGCGTCATGAGCACATATGTATACTTCTGCCCGCCCTTAAAAACTTCTACGATCGGCTCTAAACGGCACAGCCCGATGCAGCCCGTCTGCGATATGCTCACGTTATGCAGCTGCCTTTTTTCCGCCTCATCTAAGAGCGCCGTCAAAACGGGGCGCGCGCCCGCGGCGATGCCGCAGGTCGCCATGCCGACCTTGATGACTGTCTCGTCGGAGCCTGCAACGGCGCGATTGTCCGTCTGCGAGCGCATCTTGTCGCGCAGGGCCTTGAGCTCTTCTAAACTTTTCATAACCTACCTCCGTAAATGCTGACTAAATTTTCCCGGATATAATCCTTTAAAAACGCCCTCACTTCGGGCGTGTCGAGGGGAATTTCCCCCAAAATTTCCTTGATCTCGCGCGTATCCAACGCACCTTTTTGATCCGAGCACTCCACCGTCACGAGAAAGTCTACCTGCGGATTCATCGTGATCAACTGCAAGACGACGCCGCCGAAATCGCCGAGCGGCATGCGGTCGATATGCCCGATGCGGTATTCGGCAAACACTTCCGTGCCCTTTCCCTTTTCGGAACGGATCTCGAAACGCCCGCCCGTACTCTCTGCAGAATACCGGAAGAGAGGCAGCCCCATCCCCACCGAACGGGTCTTGCGCGACGTCGTGAAAGGGTCGGTCACTTTTTTGACCGTCTCCTCGTCCATGCCGCATCCGTCGTCCTTGATGTCGATGCGCATTTTGTCTTCCCCAAAGTCTGCCCACAGCAAAATTTCGATATTCTTTGCGCCCGCGGCGAGTGAATTTTCCGCAATGTCGAGGACGTTGAGTGCAAGTTCGCGCATACTCAGTCTCTGTATTTGGCGAGGATGCCCTCGACTTCTTCGGGCGTCACTTTGCCGTACACATCGTCGTTGATCGTCATGACGGGCGCCAGGCCGCAACAGCCGATGCAGCGCGTCGCATCCAGCGAGAACTTCAAATCGTCCGTGCACTGCCCGCCTTCAATATGGAGGGTGTCGCACACTTTTTTGTATACGTCGCCGGAACCCTTGACATAGCAAGCCGTGCCGAGGCATACGCCGATCTTATACTGCCCCTTCGGATACAGCGAAAACTGCGCATAAAACGTCGCAACGCCGTAAACTTCTGCGAGGGATACCCCCAATTCGTCCGCGATGATCTGTTGCACCGCTTCGGGAAGGTAGCCGTAGATGTCCTGCGCCTTTTGCAGCGCGGCGATCATCAGCCCCTGTCCGCCGTGTTCAACTTTCAGATCGGCAAGCGCTTTTTTCAGGCGCTCTTCCTGCTCTTTCGTCCCGTTGAAGGGAACGTCGATCTTTTTAGCCACCGATAATAACCTCCGTAAACATGCGCGTATAGGACCGCGTTAAATTCAATGATATTATTCTAACATAAAAGCCGACGTTTTTCAATAAATATGAACGTTAATTCAACAAATTTTTCAAAAAAAAGGCGGCATTCCTGCCAGGGATTCCCGCATTTGACAATTTGACCCGTTTATGATATAATAAAAGAGGATTTATATCATTTTTCGGGCATAATTTTAAAAAGGAGGGCATCACGAATGCAATATACAGACCTTCGGGATCAGCTGCTCGCACGGTTCTCAAAATATTCGCAGGATATTATGGAACTCACAAAAATGGCGAGTAAAAGCGACATCATCAATCCCAAACTTTACGAAAAATATGATGTAAAGCGGGGATTGCGCGATATCAACGGCAACGGCGTACTGTGCGGACTGACGGAGATATCTGAAATCATCGCCTTCGGCAAGGACGAAGACGGCAACAAGATTCCCGTAGACGGCCAGCTCTACTACCGCGGCTATAATGTCCGCGACCTCGTGAGCGGCGCCTGGAACAGGCGGTTCGGATTCGAAGAGACGACGTATCTGCTCCTATTCGGACATCTGCCCACCGAAGCGCAGCTGAACCGATTCTGCGAGATCTTGGCGGATTTCCGCGCCCTGCCCCCCTCGTTTGTGCGCGATATCATCATGAAAGCTCCTTCGCAAGATATGATGAATATGCTGGCAAGGTGCGTCCTCAGCCTGTATTCTTATGACCCGAAACCGGACGACGTATCTAAGAAAAACGTGCTCAGGCAATCGCTGCAGCTCATCGCGCAGTTCCCCCTTCTGACCGTGTACAGCCAAAAGGCATACAGCTATTACCATTCGGACGCGTCTCTGTTTATCCACAAGCCGAAAAAGGAATTTTCTACGGCGGAAAATATCCTGCATATGCTGCGGGAGGACAGTAAATTTACCGAACTCGAGGCGGAAGTTTTAGACTTGTGCCTCGTACTGCACGCCGAACACGGCGGCGGCAACAACTCGACCTTTACGACGCACGTCGTCACCTCCTCCGGGACGGACACTTATTCTTCGGTGGCGGCATCGCTCGGCTCGCTCAAAGGGCCGAAACACGGCGGCGCAAACATCAA
This sequence comes from uncultured Clostridia bacterium, assembly GCA_904374385.1. Taxonomy (GTDB): domain Bacteria; phylum Bacillota; class Clostridia; order Christensenellales; family Borkfalkiaceae; genus Borkfalkia. The sequence goes on from CAJFGA010000001.1 coordinate 81,541, forward strand.
AGTCTGTGAAATGTTTGACAGCATCAAGGCGCATGTACCCGACTTCGACAGGGGCAAACTCAAAGATTACCTCGCTAAAATACTCAACCGCGAGGCATTCGACCGTTCCGGGCTCATTTACGGAATGGGACATGCCGTGTACTCTCTTTCCGACCCGAGAGCAGACATCCTCAAATCGTTTGCGGAAAAACTTGCCGTAGAAAAGCACATGGAAAAAGAATACGAAATGCGGAAATCGGTCGCCGAGCTTGCCGCCGAGCTGATCGCGGAAAAGCGCAAGATCTATAAGGGCGTCAGCCCCAACGTCGATTTTTATTCCGGCTTCGTATACGATATGCTCGACCTTCCGAGAGAGCTGTATACCCCTTTCTTTGCCGTATCGCGCATTGCGGGCTGGTCGGCACACCGCATGGAGGAAATCACCAACGGCGGCAAGATCATCCGCCCCGGTTACCAAGCGGTCGCCAAGCGGCAGAAATATGTGCCTATCGAGGAGAGGACAGCGGAAGAATAAGCCCTTCCGTTTCCCCTCATCAGTCACCTTCAGTGACAGCTTCCCCACAGGGGAAGCCCTTATTATCAGTCGCTTTTCGTGACAAGTCCAAGGGGCCCTTCTGTTCATCGTATTGCTTTCTATCTTCCGCGCACCATCCGCGGGTTTTAGGATACAAAAAAGTCTCCGATCATGCCGATCGGAGACTTTTGCTTCATTTTTCGTTTTAGGCTCAATTGCCCGAAGGGATCAAGCCGATCAAATTTTCGTATGTGCCGGGGAAGAACAGGAAGATGACGATGACGGCGAGCAATGCCAAAAAGATAATTTGGAAAATAAAATTGCGCTTGGACATCGCTTCCAATCCCACGACTGCCATCAAAATGAGCGCGCCGTAATTCTGCACATAAGAGAAAACCTTCAAGACCATATCGGGCAGAAAATCGAAGTTCGCGTTGATGATGAGCAATGCGAAAACGATCACCATAATGACCGCGAGGATCTCGCCGATGATGTCGAAAACCTTCTCTAATCCTTTAAACATCGAATATTTGCCTCCTTATTTTCGTTGCGGGTCGCCCCGTATAGTTGCATTATAGCATAACAGAAGAAATGTGTCAACAGGCGCGCAGAAAATTGCGGGCGTTATGCAGTTCTCCGTTTAGAAATAACGGGCAAGTTCATTGAGGCTTTCCGCGATCGCTTCGGGCCGGTCCGGCGTACGTTCGGCGCGCTCCCTGTCCGTTTCGCCGCTCAATACGAGGATACCGTGAAAACCGTTATTGTTGGCAAAGCGGATGTCCGTATGCGGGCGATCGCCCACCATGCAGATGCGCGCGGCGGGCAGGCGCAGGCGGCGCTTGATGCACTCCCCCATCACCGTATACGGCTTGCCGCAGATGACGTCGGGCGCCCTGCCGGACGAGCACTTCAGCAATTCGATAAACGATCCGACGTCCGGAGGGAATACTCCCTTTGCGGGACAGACCGCGTCCGGATGGGTCGCGATATACGGTTTCCCCTCGACGATCATACGGTTGATCTTGACGAGTTTTTCAAAGGTGAGCGTCGTATCATAGGCAAGCACGGCAACCTCCGCCCCCTCTTCGGCGAGGGAGATGCCCGCCGCCGCAAACTCACTTCGCAGGCCCTGTGTGCCGACGAGGTACACCTTTTTGCCCGCATAAAATTCGTTGCAGTACTCGGCCGCGGCGATGCCAGAGGTATATACCTCGTCCCCTTTGCCAAAAATGCCGAGGCGCTCGAGTTTATGCTCGTATTCCGCCGCCGCTTTGGAAGAGTTGTTCGTAAAATATATGATACGCCTGCCGGAAAGGCGCATCTTTTGCAAAGTTTTTTTTATGTCGCCGATGAGTTCATCCTCGATGTACACGGTGCCGTCCATATCGAGGAGAAACACTTCCGTTTTCCCGACGATCTCTTCAAGTTTTTTCTGGTTCTCTTTTGTGCCGTAAATCATATGGCTCCTATCCAAATAATCGTTTTTCGGCCAGGCGATCGGCATTTTGCCCCATTATGCCGCCGCACATGTTTGGCAGCCCGAAATCGCGCGCCAGCGCTCCCGCCGAAAGCAAGGGGGAAAGATCGCAAGATAAAGAATACGCTTCCTGCAAAGCATCTGTGCGCACGGCAGGCCTGATCCCGCCCGCCAAATAATAGCATTCGCGCACCCGCTCGGCATAGCCGCGCAACAACCCAGCCGCCACGCAAAAATGTTCGCGGCACTCCGCAAAAGTCCGCGCGCGGGCAAAGCTGACCTCAGCTGTGGGAACTTGAATATTTTCGAACGCTTCCCTGCCGACAAACTGCGCGGCGCGCCGCACGCGCGCCGCGTAATCCGCCACAAAATAAGGGCGCAGGCGCGCGTTTTCAAAGAGGGCGGCATATTGGCGGACGGCGTACACGAGTGCGGCAAAGGCGCTTTGCCCTACTTTTTCTCCGCCGCGCGAAAGCTGGCGGAAAAAGGCGAGGGAAGGATAGCGGGAAAAAGGCCGCAGGGCGATCTCCTGCAAAGCGCAGGCGGCAAAGCGAGAGGCGTCGTCCGCCCCCTTGGCGAGCTCTGCCGAGCGGCAAAGCTGCCGATAGCCGTATTCTTTCCGCTCGCCCGAAAAGACGGCGTCGATATCGATGTCCTCTGCGCAAAGCGCGGAAAGCGATGCCGCGGCGATGCACGCCGCCCTGCCCCTGCCGCCGATAAAATTTTCATCGAAAAGGACAATGTCTGGTTCTTCGACGGGATAACCGCCGGAAGATGCGGAGGAGAGCATGCCCTCTTGATAGAGCATATCGGGCACGGCGAGCAAGAAGGCGCCGCGCAAGGTACAAAAAAAGCGCGCCGCCGCGATGCTGCGCCGCCCTACCGCCACGCACAGGCGAACGTCGTCCGGCAGTGAGAACAGCCCCTCGGCGCGGTCACCGCCGCCGAGGACGACACAGAAAATTTTAAAACCCGCAAATTGGCCGCGCATAGAATGGAGCACGGCAGATACGCTTTCGTCGGCGAGCAAAAGCACCTTGCCGTACGGCAGCAAAGATTTTGCGAGACGGGGCGCGGCGGAAACCGGTTCGAAGCAAAAGCGGGTCTTCAAACCGTATTCCTCCGCCGCGCTCAGGAGAGTATTTTGGCACATAAGAATGCCTCTGTCGCAATATTTTTCCTCTTATGTGCCTCAAAATTTATCTGATCCAATCGCGCAGTGCCGCGATCAGGGCGTCGTTTTCCTCCCGCGAGCCGACCGTAATGCGGCAGTAATCTGCAATGCGCGGCTTTTGAAAATGGCGCACGAGCACGCCGCGCGCGCGCAGCTGTTCGTAGACCTGCCGCCCCGCAACGGCCGCGTGCCGGGCAAAGACAAAATTCGCCTTGCTGGGCAATACCGTAAAGCCGAGCCCGGAAAGCGCCGCCGTGAGGCGTTCACGCTCTGCGACGACGAGAGCATTCATTTTTTCGTAATATGCCTTGTCCGCGATCGCCGCAGCGCACACTGCCTGGCAGATGCGGTCGACCGGGTACGAGTTGAAACAATCGCGGCAGCGTTCCAGCCCGGAAATGATGGAAGCGTCCGCAATGGCATAGCCGCAGCGCATGCCCGCGAGCGAATATCCCTTGGAAAAGGTCTTAACGACGACGAGATTTTTGTATTTTTTGATCAAAGGTACGGCGCTTTCGTTAAAAAAAGGCATATACGCTTCGTCTAAAATGACGATGCGGTCATTTGCCGCAACAAATTTTTCCACCTCGCCAAGGGGAATCCCTATGCCCGTGGGCGCGTTTGGATTGGCGACGATGACGCCCTGTGCGGGCATTGCCGTCAGCTTGGAAAGATCGAGGGTAAAATCCTCTTCGAGGGGCAAAATTTGCGTGCGGATCTTAAAAAATTCGGCAAAAACGGGATAAAAAGAATAGGTGACATCGGCAAACGCCGCACCGGCGCCGTCCGGGTCAAAAAAAGCGGAAAAGCACAGCGCCAAAATTTCGTCACTGCCGTTGCCGCAAAATACATTTTCGGGTGCCACCCCCTCTGCCGCGGCGATCGCTCCGCGCAAATTGCGCATTTCGAGGGGCGGATACAGCTTCAGCAAAGAAAAATCATAGTTTTGATACGCTTCGAGCGCCTTGGGAGAAGGCGGGTACGGATTCTCGTTGGTATTGAGTTTGACGTATTTTCTGTCCGCGGGCTGTTCCCCTGCCGTATAGGGGGCAATTTCGCACGCGGTCTTGCTCAAATAGTTTTTCATTCGTCTTTCCTCTTTTATGATAGAATCATCATACCTTTTTTTAATAAAAAAGTCAAGCGGCGGGGCATTTGTAAATGCCCCGCCGACCCTTTTCGAAGCGATCTTTTATAATATTACAAAAAGCGGCAGCGTACCGATCTGCAGGCCGACCGCCGTCAAAAAAGTTTTGCATCGCATTCCTAAAAAAATCTCCCGCCCGAAAGGAAAAATAAAAAGCCCTCCCTGTAGGGAAGGCGCCCCGTAGGGCGGATGCAGGCAGCGGCCTGCCCTGTCGATGGTATTTCCTGCGCGGAATTTTCCTCCTCGCCGCAGGTTTTTCCGCCGTTTTCGGCAGAGAAGAGCGGTCTCTTTTTCCCCTAACCGCCCCTTCCGCTATTATTATAGAATAAAATTGCAAACAAATTCCCTTATTTTTGTAATAATGTTGTAATAAATCGCATCTTTCCGCAAAACTTTTCATGTTTCCGCAATTTTACACACGTCGACCCAGCCGCAAAAGTTCGACGCGATCTCTTCAAGGGCGGCAGGCGCCAGTTCGATCGCGCTGTTTGCACTGCCGCATGCGGGAAACACGGTTTGGAACCTTGTAAGGGATTTGTCGAGGTACACCTCGACACCGTCGTTGACCGCAAAGGGGCATACGCCGCCCACGGCATGGCCGACGAGCGTTTCCGCCTCTTCTGCGGAAAGCATTTTCGCCTTCGTACCGAAAAAATCTTTATATTTATGGTTGTCGACGCGCGCGTCGCCCGCCGCAACGACGAGCACGACGCGCCCGCCCACACGGAAAGAAAGGGTCTTTGCAATGCGGCAGGGCGCAACGGACAGCGCCTTTGCCGCAAGCTCTACCGTCGCCGACGAGGCGGGAAGTTCGATGACGCGATCTTCCATGCCCAACTGTTTAAAATAATCTTTCACCTTTTCGATCATATTTTTGCCCTCCGCGAACCTGCCGTATCGATTTTTCTCATTCTCCGTTCTTGCACATTTTTTTGAGCGCCTCGAACACACCGCGGGCGCTGCACGTTTCCGCTTCGATAAAGTGTTCCGCTTCGGCGATGTCCCAAAGATAGTGCGCGTCGGAATCGGTGATCTGCGGCAGCGTTACGCCCGAATCGACGGAGCATTCGATCATTTCAAACCCCAAATGATAGTCGAAAGCGCCCAAAATGCCTATAATGCCGTTGGCCTGCTTGTCGATATGCGCGGGTATGGGAATGCCGCCGAACCCCTTGACGAGGGCGGCCACTTCCTCGACGGAAATGCCCGAACTGACGATGAGCAGATGTTCCTCTTCTCCGATCACCTCGTCGCGCTCGTTCATGATCAGCTGCCTGCCGAATACCTCCGGCTTGTTTTTGATTTTCAGGCGGGTCTTTTGTATGTGCCCTTCCAGCTTCTGTAAATCTTCATAAGTTTCGAACAGGCACAAAATATGGATATCTTCGCTGGTCGTAAGCTCCATGGCGGGCAGCACGACCAGCCCGTTTTTTTTGCCGACCGCCATCACCGCGGGACAATTTTTACCCGTGTTGTGGTCGGAAACGGCGATGACGTTCAGCCCCTTGATGAGCGCCATATTGACGATGTTGTTGGGGGTACTGTCCTCGTCGCCGCAGGGGCTTAAACAGGAATGTATATGAAAATCATAAAACAATTTCATTTCTCCAAGCCCCTTCCGCAAATTTTATATAAAAGCAAAGCGCCGATATGCCGAGCGCCGCCAAAGGCGGCGCTGCATTCGGGCGAGTCAAAATAATTCAAATGCCGCACAAGGCGGAAACGCGCTTCGCCTCTTCGAACACATTCTCCTTCGCGCCCAAAAGCCAGACGGGAAGCGCCTTCGCGCGGGCAAGGAGCGCCTCGTCCGGCGCAACCCCCTCGCACAGGATGATACAGGCGCAGTCGATCAAAGTTGCCACGGCCGCCACGTTGACGTTGTTCATGACGGTCAGCCAGGCGCACGAATCGGGCGCGCGGGAGATGATGTTGCTCAAAAAATCGCCGCAGTAGCCGTTTTCGATCTCACGCGGTTCCCCTTCCGCAAAGACGGTGTAGCCGGCCTTTGCCGCCAGTTCGTCCACTTTCATTTTCTCTCCTCCAATTTGACGCAGTCGAGCGTGCCGCCGTTCATGACAACATCCTCCGCATGGCAGCGGCAGGTGGGCGCGCCGCACGCGCCGCAGTCGATGCCGGGCAGTTTTTTCAGATATTCTTCCACCTTCATCAGCTTTTGCATGGCAACAAACCGATTTTTATCCAATTGGAAGGAGGTGGACGGCTCGGGGATCTTGTCCCATAAAAAGAAATTTTCGTCTAATCCGTAATCCGCCATAGTGGCGGGCGGAATGCGCATTTTATCGGCGAGTTGGCGCATGCGGTTGCGCGCGATGAAGGCATTTTCTACGTTAAGCACACCCCCCACGCACCCGCCGGGGCACATGTTCATCTCGACGAAGTCGACCCCGTCGAGCTTGCCGTCGCCCATTTCTTTCAACAGTTCCAAAACGTTGCGCGTGCCCGAACAGTGGATATAGTTGCCAAGGCCCAGCGAATTGCTCTCCCCTCCCGAGGATCCCCAGCCGATGCCCGAATAGCCGCATTTGCCGATTTTGCGCGGGTTTTTGATCTTATTCATCTTTTCGACCAAACGGAAGTAAATATCGCTCTGCGACAGCACGCCGGAAATATACTTTTCGTTAGAAACCTCCTCGCGGTGGAGGGAATACACTTTGGCGGGGCAGGGCGAAATAAAAAAGATGCCGATGTCGTCCGCCGGGATGCCGCGCTCCAGCGCCTGCTTTTTGGCGAGCTTCGCCGCGATTTTGGCGGGCGCATAGACTGGCAGCATGTGATCGGCGAGCTCGTGAAATTTCAATAAAATCAATTCAGCGACCGCCGGGCACGCCGTACTGATGACGGGGCGGGTCAGCCCCTCCTCCTGCATCAGTTTTTTGGTGCAGTCGGTCACAAGTTCCGCCGCAAGCCCCACTTCAAACACCTCGTCAAAGCCGAGCGCCAACAGCCCCTCTATGACGTAATTGGGGTCGTCGAGGTTGTTGAACTGCCCGAAGAGGGAGGGCGAAGGGAGCGCAATCTTATATTTGTAACTGGCGACGAGATCAAAACTGTCGTACACGGGCCGTTTGGCGCCGCCCTTGCAACTTCGGATACATTCGCCGCAGTTGATGCACTTATCGTATAATATTTTTGCCTTGCCGTTCTCGATGCGGATCGCTTCCGTCGGGCACCTGCGCATGCAGGTGATGCAGCCGATGCACTTTTCGCTTTCGAGAACGACGGTTTTAAGAGTCACCGCCATTTTCTCACCCTTTTCCGATTCTTTTTCCGCCGCGGCGCTCAAAAGCAGATGCGCAGGAACACCGTTGTCCCCACGCCGACGGTAGAATCGATCTGCATGTCGTCGCTGTATTTTTTCATATTGGGCAGCCCCATGCCCGCGCCGAAGCCGAGGCTGCGGATGTTTTCCGTCGCCGTGGAATAGCCTGCCTTCATGGCGAGGTCGATATCCGCGATACCGGGGCCGCTGTCCTTTAAGTAAATGTCGATGCGTTCGGGATAGATCTCCGCGATCGCCTTGCCGCCGTGCGCGTGGATGACCATATTGATCTCCCCTTCGTACATGGCGATGGCGACCCGCCTGACCGAAGCGGCATCTACACCCAGCTGTTTTAGGGTGCGCTTGACGCTTTCGCTCGCATTGCCGGCGGAAGAAAAATTATTGCCGTCTACATCGTATTCGAGCCGTATACACTCCTCCATGTCAGCCACCGAGCCCGTTGGTGTACAGGATACCGCAGGCGACAAACAGGCGCTTTTCCGTACTCAAAAGGACGATGCCCTTTTCTTCGGCGAGGTCGATGACGGGCTGTTCGGGGCGCTTGCCGCGCACGAACACGATGCAGAGCATATCCATCATCTCTGCCGTGCGCACGACCTGCGGATTTAAAAGCCCCGTTAAGAGGACGGATTGATCTTTGACGTACGCGAGAACGTCGCTCATCATATCGGAACCGCAGGCGGTGTGGATCTCTGTGTCGAGGCGGTCTGCCCCGCATAAAATTTCCGCATCCAGCAATTGGACTACATCTCTGATTGTCATAATAATCTCCCGATTTGAATTTAACGCGCCGCGCGGCATACGCATAAACGCCGCGCGGTATAGTGCGCCGTATACGATGTGTATTACTATCATACCACATGTGCGCGGGATTTTCAAGAGTTTTTGCTTTTTTTATAGGATAATAAATATCTGCCGGCGGCGCACGAGCTGCGCATATGGCGGCCTTCCTGTCATGCATTCGTTGTTCGCCGCCCGTCAACGCGCACTTTCCTTGCATCCTCGAGGGGCACAAGCGGCGCACTTGTGCGCACAACGGAAACTTCCTCTTTGCCCTCAGCGTGGGAAATACTTATGTTTTTCTTCTCGCCTTTTCCATGCGGGAGAGCCGTTTATATGTTTTACATTTTTGCCTCCCTAGGCAGAAGGGACGCTTGTGTATTGCACTTCTTGCCTCCCCCCTCATCAGTCCCCTCCGGTGACAGCTTCCCCCCAAGGGGAAGCCTTTTTGTCGGTCAAATGATCAGGAACCTTTCTTGACAACCTTAAAGGAAAGCCATTTTCCGTTTACTCGGTCAATTTCCGTAACTGCCCAAGGGGAAGCCTCTGTTTTTGCTTATCGGATTTTGTCTTCTCTATTCCCCGCGACTATAGCGGGGCGCTTACATAAAAATAGGGGGTAAGGCCGCATACTGCCTTATCCCCTTTATATATTTTGATAAATTTTTATGCCGCCACGATCCTCTGCACCGAAGCGGGCGCTTCGATGGAAGCAGCGTCGAGCACGCTTTGCACCCTCGCCGCAATGGCGGAAAGGCTTGCGCTGTCGCTCACGCGCAGAATGACGTTTTCGGCAACGTTGTTAATGGGCGCAAGCAGTACGGTGTCCGCCGAAGAGCCGCTTTCCAATACGGCGATGCCCTCTACCAACGTCACAGTGCCCTGTACCTGCCCGTAAAGATGATACGAATCTTTTGCGATCCTTTGAATGTGCACGCTTTCCGCCATGCCGTAATGGTTGACGGTGGCGTTCAGCGCTTTGATCGTGAGCGTGCCGCCGTTCGTGCGGATGGTCACTTCTTCTAATGCCGCTGAATTGTACAGAACGTCGATGCCCGTATGCTCGCCGACGTCTACGCCGTTCATGACGCTTACTTCCGTGCCTTCAAAAGAAGACGAAAGATAATAACTGTATCTTGTGTCTTCCTCTTCCAATACGGGGATCTCGTCGACGACCTGCCAAAGTTTGTTGTTATCTTCGGTGGCGTCACCGTCGCTGTAGACCACTTCGCCGCTCGAAGAAAGCAAAACAAAACGGTTATTCTCTTCATCCCAAGCGAACGTCTGTCCGTCTTCCGCGACCATTTTTTCGAGAAGATATCCGTGCTCCGCCATGAGATCGACGACTTCGGACATGGTTTTCGGCTTGCCGTTCTGCTCTTCCTGCGCTTTTAACAGTACATTCATGCGTTCGGCGGTATGCGCGTCGGCGACATCGGCCGGGCGCTCGGCAATGCTCGTCAATGTAGGAACAAGCAATACGACGAAAATGGCGACGATCGCGATCACGATGACGAGATCGGTCATGGAAAAAGCTTTTTTCAAATTCTTTGCCATGCTTCCCCCTCCTTACTGTTTGAAAATATTACTCGCAAAAGACCGCTGCCTTTTGCCCTTTTATTATAGCACGGAGGGCGTGGCAAAATCAACCGTTTAACAAAAAAATTAAATTTCGTTTAAACGTATTGCAAAATTTTTACAAAAAATCGACATTTCTTTCGGATAAAATCCCGCAAAGCGGGCGCATATTCCCTCATATACCGAATAGCTGCATGATACCGAGCGTGGCATAGCCGACCGCAATGCTCAGCACATACAGCACGCCGAGCAAAGCAAGGTTGCGTTTCCAGCTCTTTACATTTTTAAATAAAATGACGAATCCCAGCCCCGCATTGGCGCACAGCCCCGCGATCGCCCCGCCGAAAGAGAGAGCGCCCCGCATATAAGACATGGTGATGAGCACGCTGGACGCACAGTTGGGGATCAGCCCGACCAGCCCCGCGATCAACGGCTGAAACCAAAGCCCCTGCTCCAGGAAGGCGGTGATGGCGCTCTCTGCATAGTGCATGGCAAAGCCGAAAGCGAGATTGACGACGAGAATATAGGCAAAAATTTCGAGCGAGTGCAGCAGAGGATGCACGAGATAACGGCGCAGCTTGCTGTCCTCTTCATGGTCGTGCCCGCAGGGAGCGCCGTAAACGGACTCGCCTTCAGCAAGTTCTGCGAGTTTTTCGCCGCGCAGGATGCCGTTAAACAGGTATCCCACCCCCACCGCCACGACAAATTTGATGGCTATGATCGGCATGACGGCAAACGCCTTGGTGCCGTAAGAAAGCAGGATGATGAGCGCCTCGTCAGATGTGGCGAGGAACACGGCGAGCAGCGTGCCTGTACGGATGAGCTTTCTGTCATACAGCTTTGCCGCCATGACCGAAAAACCGCATTGCGGGATGATGCCCGTCGCCGCGCCGAGCAAGGGGGCAAGGTTGCCGCGCAAAATATTTTTATTTTTTGTTATGTTCGTACCGTGTTCCAAAAATTCGATAAGCACATACATCAAAAATAAAAACGGGAACACGCGGGCGCTGTCGAGCAAGGCGTCCAGTACGATGTCGAAGATCTCTTCGAGCATACAATCCTCCTTGGCGCTTTATGCGCGCCGGAAAGTTTTACGATTATACCTTAAAACGAGAAAAAATGCAAGCATTTGCCGTCCGCCGAAAAAACCGCAGCAGATCCGATCCGCCGCGGAGCGCGCTCCGTTTTGTCCGTATCCTCTTGTGTTAACGGACACTTAAAACGGTCTACGCGGATGGCAAAAGGCCCTCCGCAAGGGAGAGCCTTTTTGATCAATAAATCGAATTATTCTTCTTTGTTTGCGTCGTTCTCGTCGCTTGCGTCGTCGGCAGGTTCCTGCTCTTCCTGAGCGGCTTCGGACGCGGCTTTGGCTTCCGCCGCCTCTTTCTTGGCCGCCATACGCGCTTCGCGGCGCATCGCCTTCTTTTCTTCCTTGGTGACGACCCTGTTCTTTTCGATGATCGCCTGCATCTCCTGCGGAGTCAGCGGCACGAAGTTGGAAGACGCTTCGTTTTCAGGCGTCACTTCGTAGCCTTCGTCCCTTGCGAGGATAGACATTTCCGTCGCCGCGTCGAAAAGGTGGATATGGCGCGCATCGAGCGCGAGTTCGACAACTTCGCCGCGATTGACGAGGCTGCGGCTGTCGATCTTAGCGACCATGTAGGATGCATCCGCGATGGAATCGGTCGCATTTTCAACAGACTCGCCCTCTTTAAAGTCGAGTTTGCAGTAGATCTGCGTTTCGGCACCGAGTTTTTCGAGGACTTCGATAAATGCTTTTACGACGGTGTCGGGCGAAGCGGCGATGAAGTTCTCTTCATCGTGGATATCTTCGGGGCGAACGCCCAATACGACGGGTTTGCCCGTATTGACATAATCTTCGATATTGCGGATCCTCGCCTCGACAGACTTCGGCAGAAGGATCTTGTTGTTATTGACAAATTCGACGTAGGTTTTGCCCTTATTCTGCGTAATGGTCGCCGGGAAGAAGTTCATCTGCGGCGTGCCGATAAAGCCCGCAACGAACTGGTTGATCGGATAATCGTACAGGTTCTGCGGAGTATCGACCTGCTGCATGAAGCCGTCTTTCATAACGACGATACGCGTACCCATCGTCATCGCTTCGACCTGGTCGTGCGTGACGTAAATAAAGGTCGTGGCAAGCCTTGCGTGCAGTTTGGAAATTTCCGTTCTCATCTGGGCGCGCAGTTTCGCGTCGAGGTTGGACAGAGGTTCGTCGAGAAGGAATACCTTCGGTTCGCGGACGATCGCACGGCCGAGCGCGACACGCTGGCGCTGACCGCCGGAGAGCGCCTTCGGTTTACGGGTGAGATAATCGGTGATACCGAGGATGGCCGCAGCTTCTTTGACCCTTTCGTCGATGATCTGCTTCGGCACTTTGCGCAGCTTCAAACCGAAAGCCATGTTATCGTACACGGTCATATGCGGATACAGCGCGTAGTTTTGGAACACCATCGCGATGTCCCTGTCCTTCGGGACGACGTCGTTGACGAGCTTGCCGTCGATATACAGCTCGCCCTTAGAGATCTCTTCCAAGCCTGCGATCATACGAAGCGTCGTAGATTTTCCGCAGCCGGAAGGTCCGACGAATACGATAAATTCTTTATCTTTAATATCCAGGTTGAAATCCGTAACGGCGGTGACGCCGGACGGATACACCTTGTAAATCCCTTTTAACAAAAGGCTTGCCATAAAAAAGTACCCTCCCTAAAAAGTTTTAACTTTACTGTATCTATTTTACAACATCGCAAAAAAAAAGACAATAGGCAATTATCACAAATAATTTTAGCGATAATGTTAAATCTGCCCAACAAGGAAAGATGCGCCCGTTTTGCTTCCAATTTTTTCCGAATATGCCGCGATTCCCGCAGAAAAATGAGCCCTGCAGGTTGTTTTTTTGCACAATTTCTGCTATAATAGAGAAAAGACTGGGTTGCGAAACGCCGCCCCTGCACGGAGCCAGCTATGGATATCAATAAATATTCGCCGAAATTCAGGCTGAAAAACAAAGATCTGCTGCATTTGGCAGATCTTTCCACCGAAGAAATTTTTGAAATTTTGTACGCCGCCAAACAGATGAAAAAGAAATACCGCGTGGGCGAGATCGTAAACATTTTGCGCGGCAAAACGGTCGGGCTTTTGTTCGGCAACGTTTCGACGCGCACGCGCGTCGCCTTTGAACTGGGCATCCGCCAGCTGGGCGGCGATTACATATTTTTGCCGAAAAACGAAACGCAGCTTTCTCGCGGAGAAAGCGTAAAGGATACCGCCGTCATGCTCGGGCGTTTCGGGCTTTCCGCCTTGGTGCTGCGCGGCTTTGTAGATGCGGAACTGGAAGAGTTTGCCGCGCACAGCGATATCCCCGTCATCAACGGCATTTCAGACACGGCGCACCCCCTGCAGGTCCTTTCGGATATCTTTACCGTTTGGGAAAAGAAAGGCAAGTTGGAAAATTTGAAACTCGCTTATATCGGAGACGGCAACAATGTCGCCAATTCCCTCATCATCGGATGTTCCAAGTGCGACATGAATATTTCGATCGCCAGCCCCAGCGGGTACAGCCCCGTAAAATCGGTGGTGGAACGCGGCATGCAGTTCGGCGACGTGGTCATCACGGACAGTATCGCCGAAGCGGTGCGCGATGCGGATATCGTTTATACCGACGTATTTATTTCCATGAGCGACGAGGACGACGAACAGAAGAAAGCCAAACTTGAAAAATACCGCGTCACCAAAGACGTCATGGCTCTTGCCAAAGAGGATGCGCTGTTTATGCACTGTATGCCCGTGCGCCGCGGCGAAGAAGTGACGGCGGACGTGGCGGACGGCCCGCAGTCGATCATGTACGATCAGGCGGAAAACAGGCTGCATCTCAACAAAGCGGTGCTTGCCCTGCTGATGAATGAAAGATAACGCTGTTTTTTGCTTCGCCGTGCGGCAATATGCCGCACGGCGATTTTTGTTAAATAAAACCCGCGGATAGCGGAAGGCTATGGCGATGACAAAAACAAGGCCTTTTTTGGGGGGCCGTCACGAAAAGCGGCCGTTTATACGGGAAAACAAGGCTTCCCTGCAGATTTATCACTGCATGTGGCTGGTAAAAAACTTCCCCTTAGGGGGAACTGTCACCGAAGGCGACTATGGGGGCATAAATGCAGCGCATCCCCTCATCCACCGCAAGCGAGCCCCCTTCCCCCGACGGGGGAAGGCGAAAAGGAAAACAAACGAACGTTTCTCCCCGCGCGGGTAAGCAAAAAGTAACATGTAAGCTCGTTTTCCTCGGGGGGCGGGCACAAATTCTAACCAAAAATAATTTTCGGCGCTTTATATCGTATGTTCCCCTGCTCGGCTGCTTTTAAAAATAGGCGCGGCGCCCTTTCGGACGCCGCACGCATGGAAAAATGAGTTGGTGTAAGCTAAAAATGTATTAAATGCACCGCATTATTTGGTCAAATCAAGTTCTTTTTGCCCGATTAGTAAACCAGCGGAATCATATGCCGTAACCAACGCCTTATTGATACCGACAATAGTAGATTGATTATTATCATCCACAAAATAACAATAACCACTGTCGCCATAGATCGTATCGGAAAAATCAAACACATAGTACGTTGTACCATCGTTTTCCACGATCCAAAGTTTAGTGCCCGCTTCATCGTACAATTCGATCGCATTTTCATCATCAAATGTTGCACTCGGATCGATAAATTCTTGATATTGCGCGACAGTTGCCAGGCTGCCGTCACTCAATCCGGTATCAAATTGACCGTCTGCAAATTGTGCATCGAGGCGAATGCTAAAACGATAAGAAGAATTTTCGCTGCCGAGCGATATGCGCCTTGTTCCGCCGACAAATGTCAACACATAATAACTCGTTTGTGGCGACGTCGCTTGATCGATCACAACAGAGCCATCGGCATCTTTCTGGATCCCGAGCGTGTCATCCTTTAATTCTCTGCAAGTTCCAAGGTCACAAGATTCGTCGAGTGTAGCAAATACATATTCCGTTGCGATCGCCCCTGCAGCCAACATCGGTAAGCGCGCCGTCCCGAATAAGCTACCGTTGTTCACAACGTTTTCTGCAATCAATGACCCATTATATGTACCATGTGCCGTATTTCCTAAAATCAAATTCACATATTGCCCGTAATAATCGCCTTGATAGGTACAATTTTTTACAACAGCATCGGTATTATATAAACCGCCGCCGATAAATACAGCATTGTACGACACGCCGCTCAAATTAACATCCGCATCACAATTTTGAATAATCAAATCTGTACGATATGAAGTATAAGCGCCCACATTGTTGCTTGCGCCTACCCACGTGGTATACAATCCCTCATTCTCGCCTATACGAATGATCGTATTTGATTCTATGGTATAAATATCCACATCATCAAAAGTCAAGGTTACTTTTGTTTCCAAAGCAATACCGTCACACAGCGCCACATAGTTTGTACCTAAATAATAATTAATATCCTTAAATGTGGTCGTTGCGTATGCATCGTTAAAAATACGCGCCAAGTTATCATTCGTATATAACTTATGATCATTACCGTTCAATTCGCCACAGAAATAATCGCTCACGACACTGTCTGTAAATGTAATCGTTCTAAGGTCGATATCCTCTGTTAAAACAAAGTAATAGGCATTGCCCTCACCCATTTCATCGGAAAGCTGACCGATATTTACAAATTGCTGCGCCGTAGAAATTTGATAAGGATTATTTTCCGTACCGATACCGCCGCCGAATAAAGCGTTCGTTTCATTAGAGGTGACTACTTCTTCCACCGTATCAGAAATATTGATATTTTCCGAATTAAGTATACTTGCATCATTTGCGGCGATTGAGGTGAGTGTCGCATTCGAATTCATGCTGACACTAATACTCGATGCATCGTTATCTACAGGGGAAAGCTGTAATGTAGTCGTAGTAGAGCCACTTTCTAAAACCACATGACCACTTATCAATGTTATACTATCTTCTACATCGCCGTATTCGTGATAAGAATTGTCCGCAACTGCCGTTATCGTCACGCTCTCTACCGCGTTATAGTGGTTGATCGTATCGTTCGGTGCGTTCACCGTCAGCGTGCCGCCGTTCGTGCGGATCGTTACGTCTTTCGCGGTTCCCGCATCGTTCACATATACTACATCCACATCCGCGTTCGTGCCTACGTCTACTCCCGCACTTACCGTTACCGTTCCTCCCGTATACCCGGATGCCAAGTAGTAGCTGTTCCCTTCTTCCGCCGCGTCCGAGGGTATTTCCGTTACTACCTTCCATCTCTTCCACGCCTTGTCCGTCACTTCCCCTTCGCTGTATACTACATCCCCCTCGTTACCGATCAACGCAAATCGGTTGTTCTCTTCGTCCCATACTATGTCGTACCCTTCGCCCGTCGGCGTCAGGTTCTCCACCAGATATCCGCTTTCCGCAACAGCGTCGATCACCTCCGTCATCGTCGCCGGCTTACCCTCCAACAGTTCCACCGCGTTCAGCGTTTCGTTCATGCTGCGCACGTTTTGCGTGTCTGCCGACCCCCGCGAGCGCTGCACGATGTTCGAAAACGTCGGAATCAGCACTGCCGCCAGTATCGCTACCACCGCAATCACGATCACCAGTTCCGTGATCGTAAACGCGCGCTTCAGCTTTTTTGCCATCTTTCCTACCTCCTATAGATTTTTTCTCTGCCGCTTAACTCTTCCTTATTTTTTGCTCCGCAAAAAATAAAAGCCGCGGCTTTTATACATAGCTGCATTCTATCATATTCTATATGTAAAGACAAACTTTCCGTTACATTTTACATAAAATATTACAAATTTATTACAAATTGCACATAAATGTACACTGCCGCTTGACCGACGTCCGTCAAACCGTTCGTTCATGCCGCATAATCAATTGTTTATGCTTATATTATAATATAGGAGATGCCTATAAGCCAAGCATTTTATAGGCATTGCCTGTTATAATGCACAAAAAATTAAAAGGAGGCACGCCATGATCGTACTGGCCGACATACGGAAGCGCCTGTGCGAAGCCATTCGCGAGAGCGGCTTGACGCAGATGGAGATAGCGCGCCGCCTCGGCATAGCGCAGGCGACGGTCGGGCAATACCTTTCCGGCAGGACCATGCCCGCACTGGATACCTTTGCCAATCTATGTGCCGTGTTAGACGTTGACCCCGCATATATACTCTGTTTGTCAAACTAAAGGATAAAGCGCCCGAGCGCATCGGCTCGGGCGCTTTTTAATTTTTAACCTGCCGCCGCGGCGATCGGTTCTCCTTTTTCGTCCAAATCTGCCTGCCCCTGCGGCAAGCCCGTCAAAAACTGAAGGCAAAAATCTTCTTCGGGCAGCGCCGTGCCGCCGTCCAGTGCGATAAAAAAGGCGCCGATCAAGCGGGCCGCTTGCTTCACGCTTTTTTCGAACAGCTCATCCGCACTCTCGTGCGAAGTCAAGCCGGGCGCGGCAAGGTAGTGCCATTCCTCTCTTGCTTCATTTAAGAAAGCCGCATTAAAATTCTGCCGCCTGTAGAGCCCGGAAAAAAAGTGCGGCAGGTGCAAAAATTTTTCGGTACCGTGCAATGCCCTGCCTCGGCGGAAACTGCGATCCGAAAAAAAGTTTTGAAAGCGAATAAACCGCTTTACAGCGCGGCAAAAGGCATGCTCTTTTAAGGGCCTCTCTTCCTGCCCGCACGCCACGGCGGCTGCGAGCATGGGAAAAACCGCCTTGCAATCGAGATCGGCATACCGTACCGGCCAAACATATTCGTTGACGCCCAGCCGCTTGTATTTTTGCACAAAATAACTATCGAAATCGCTCTCGATGAGCGCGTGAAAGTTATCTTTTTTTCTGCCCGTTTTTATCTTTTCTTCGCGCGCGCGCCAATAAACATATGGATGAAAGACGGTATCCGCCGCATAGTGGGTTATGTACCCGGCGATATACGATAGAGCGCGCCCGTCCCCTTCCGCCGCGCTGCGCAAAAAGGAAGAAAATACGCCGTAAATATTGCGGCGATGGAAGTACTTGCCGATATTTTTTGTACCGCCGGCAATGTTATAAAAATAAAATACGTCGCCGCCCTGCGCGCCGAGGTAATATTCGGGCAGGAAAGTCACACGGTTTTTAATATTTTCCGGCAGAAGTTCGGCAGTTTTTTCCGCAATCAGCTGATGTGTATATGACGATGGCATCTTTTTCTCCTTTGCGAAGGCTTTACGCCCCTTCCGCTACTTATTATATACCTTTTGCGGCAATTTAGTGACCTTTTTTTCGGTTCAAACAGAAAAAAATAAAATTTACGCCGCGAAAACGGCCGTTCTGCGCGCGAAGGATAAAATCAAAAAAAATTTTAAAAATCGTAAAAAAACGCTTGCCTTTTGCATAAATATTTGATATAGTATTTAAGCGTTCGAACGGAAGTTTAGCTCAGTTGGGAGAGCATCTGCCTTACAAGCAGGGGGTCATAGGTTCGAGCCCTATAACTTCCGCCCTATAACTTCCACCAACTTTCGTTTTCAATTAAAATTTGATAAATATAGTGCGGAATTATATGCGGGAATGGCTCAGGGGTAGAGCGTCACCTTGCCAAGGTGAATGTCGCGAGTTCGAATCTCGTTTCCCGCTCCAGTAAAGTTCCGCACTTATTTTTTGGCGCCATAGCCAAGTGGTAAGGCAAGGGTCTGCAAAACCCTGACTCCCCGGTTCAAATCCGGGTGGCGCCTCCAAACTTTTTCCGCTTCGCCCGGCGAGGCGGAAATTTTTCATTGCAGATCCTTGTGATGAAAAACAAGTCATCCTCCGCGATTTTTTTTGTACTAATTTTGAAAGACGTATCTCCTTTATTGTGCAGCGCCGAGCCGCTGTAGTGGAATTGACAGACACAAGGGAATTAAACTCTGCCCCCTATTTTGTTTGCAAGTCATTAAAATTGAATAATATTTTTATATGCCGCTGTGGCGAAACTGGCAGACGCAAGGGACTTAAAATCGCTTGCGTTCCTGCATAAAACGCAATCCCTTGCGCATAATCGCTGCTCTATCGTCTAAATTCTGCATAAATTTGCAAAACGACTGAATATTGACAACTTAATTCTCGCATTTTTCTCGCATTTGACTGCTCGGA
>CAJFGA010000002.1 GCA_904374385.1 uncultured Clostridia bacterium
CACGGCTGTTCGCTTTTCAGCGCTCCATAAAAGATCAGAGCAAATTCAGATCGACATATGCGATGTATCGTTCGGAAGGGCATGCGGCGATGAATTTTCCGCCGCCGACGTTATAGATCCTTTCCGCAGTGAGGGAAAGGACGCGGGCGATGTCGCCGTTTTGCAGATCAAATACTACGGTGCGGCAGTCGTTTGTCGCGATCAATGCATAGCGGTCGCTGCGGCAAAGCGTTTCCCGTAGCGGCAGATCGGTGTCGATCTTTTCGGCAAATCCGCAGGCGGCAACTTTTTCTCCGGTGATCGCATCGAAAGTATTGCCGAAAGCGTGCACATAAAAGCCGTCATAGTATACGCCGTTTTGATTATATTCGTATTCTCCGAATTCCGCATGCGACTGGGCGGAAAAACTGTATAGATCGAAATAATAAAAATCGCAGGAAGATACCCCCGTTTCGACGGCATAAAGCATGCGGTCTTCGTGGTTGATGGCGATCTTTGGCCGATAGATCGTTGTGAAGATAAGATCGAAAGACGCATCCGAAGGGGTTTGCAGATCCATTGCGTACAGGGAGCACCACTGATCGCTGTCACAAAATACAGCCATTCCGTCCGTTACGGCGATCTCGCCGACATAAATAGGGGCATCGTATAAATACTGTTCCCCCGTATTCAAGTCGCAGACGGCGATCTGCTTTGAAGATTCTCCGAACCCGACGCACAATAGCCCTCCGTAGACATCTGCAGCAGAGATATTTTGCTCAAATGTAAAGGTTTGGCGCGCGGAGCCGGTTGTGCGGTCAAGTATTTCGATGCCCGCGCGGTTCCAGCGGATCAGCGAATCGGTGGCGGCATCGTAACGCAGGGAGGCGCCCCTGCCGTATTCTTGAAAGGTGAGCACGCCGTCAGGCGTATCTTCATAGACGGGCGTTTCTGTCGGGGGCGGATAAAGAGCAGAGGGCGGCTTTTCTTCCGGTATGGACAGGGCGATTCCCGCCGCAATGCCCGCCAAAGCGGCGCAGCACGCCATGATCAGCGCGCCGATACCGCACGCCTTTGCGCGCTGCGGCTTTTGACGGTGCCAGACGATAAATAGGATCAGCCCGACAACGGGCATAAGAAATCCGAGGATGCCGAATCCGATACGGCCCCGCTCTTTAACGGGCGCGGGCTGTCGGTTTGGAAGAACGGCCGCTCCGCACTGCGTGCAGAATAACGCATCATTATCCAGTTTTGTGCCGCAATGTATGCAAAACATATCCAAATTCCTCCCCTTGCCTCACATTATAACAGATGAGGGATGATCTGTCAATATGAACGCTTCACCAACTGTATTTATTGTGCATCGATCCCCATCGCTTTGAGCAGGGCGGCGGCCTGTATCAGATTGATCTTTGTTCCTTTCAACTCCGCCAAAGAAGAGGAAAATACGGCGCCCGCTATATCGCTGTCACGCAGGTCGATCCCTTTGAGCATCGTCTTGAAAAAATTTGTCCTGCGCATCGTACATTTCTCGAATGCCGTATCTTTCAGTAAGCATAACGCAACGTCCGCGGAGGAAAGTTCGCATTCCCGGAAAACAGCGCTGTGAAAGCGCACCGCATTGAAGTTGGCGTAAGTGAGAAGGTCTTTTTCTAAAAGGACATCTTTCAAAGAGCTTTCCGAAAAGTCTGTTCCCACGCCCTTGCACGATAAAAACCGTACCCGCCGAAAGGCGCTTTTCGTCATGTCTGCGCCCGAAAGATTACAGCTTTCAAATACCGTGTCGGCAAAGTCGCACCCTCTCCAAACGGTTTCGCTCAGGTCACAGGAAGAAAAGATGCATTCATAAAAAGAACCGTTCGTAAATCTGCGTCCCGCAAGGCGCTGTTTCGTCAGCATCCTGCCTTCCGTTCGTTCCTCTTCGAAGGCAAAATTTTCCGCATCCTGTACAAACGGCTGCGGCGGTTGAGTAAATTTAGGGGAGATCAGTTTCATATCTCTATTATACGGCGCATATTTTTGGATGTCAAGCGGCGGAAAGTTGACTTTTTTTCACAAAAATAGTAAGATATTAATAACAAGCGGCGCAATATTGTAAGCCGCGGGGGTGCACGCATGAAAAAGGCTTTGATACGCAATTATGCGAAGTTGATCGCCCGGGTGGGCGGCAATATCCAAAAGGGGCAGGAGGTGTTTATCACCGCAGAACTCGACCGCCCCGATTTTATCATGATGCTCGCCGAAGAATGTTACCGAGCGGGCGCATCCAACATTTTCGTCGATTGGAAGTGCCAAAAATTCGATAAACTTGCGGCCCGTTTCGAATCGGTCCGCGCCCTTTCCTGCGTGGAAAGCTGGGAGGAGGCAAAGCTCGCCTATCAGGCGGACACCCTTCCCGTCACCATAAAAATTTTATCTGCCGATCCGGACGGTATGAAGGGGGCCGACCGGGAAAAAATCACCCTCGCATCCATGGCGCGCTCTGCGATCACCAAGCCGTATGCGGACAGGATGACCAACCGTCATCAGTGGTGCGTGGCGGCTGTTCCCTCCGTCGGCTGGGCAAAAAAAGTATTCCCCGAAGACAGGGCGAACGTCGCCGTGGAAAAGCTGTGGCAGCTTATCCTGCGTACTTCCCGAGCTGACGGCAAAGATCCGCTGACCGACTGGATGTGGCATAACCGCGAGTTGAAAGAGCGGTGCGATGCGCTCAATGCCTACCATTTTACCGCGCTCGAATACAGCAGCGCGAACGGCACGAATTTCCGCGTGGGACTTATCGACAAGGCAAAGTTTATTGCGGGCAAAAAGAGCACGGCGGACGGCAAGTACTTTAATCCCAATATTCCTACGGAAGAGTGCTTCACCACCCCGAAAAAGGGAGAGGCAGAGGGCATCGTGTATGCGGTCAAGCCGCTCTCCTATGGCGGGGAACTCATCGAAGATTTTTGGCTGCGCTTTGAAAAAGGCAGGGCCGTTGCCTGCGGCGCAAAGAAAAACGAAGCGCTTTTAAAAAGCGTCCTCGCCATGGACGAAGGCGCTTCTTACCTCGGCGAATGCGCGCTCGTTCCGTATGATTCGCCCATCAACCGCTGCGGCGTACTGTTTTATAATACTCTCTTTGACGAAAACGCCTGCTGCCATCTTGCGCTCGGCAGAGGATACAGCAACACGATCGAGCATTTCGCCGATTATATGAAGTCTGATTTTATCGAAATGGGCGTCAACGACTCGGAGATCCACGTCGACTTTATGATCGGCGCGGAGGATTTGAGCATCATCGGCGTCACCAAAGACGGCGCGCGCGTCCCGGTGTTCAAAGACGGAACATGGGCGTTCTGAGGGGGTCATTATGCAGAAGACGATCTTAAAAAATTACGCTAAATTGCTCGCCCGTTCCGGGCTGAACGTACAAAAGGGACAGGACGTAATCGTCACGGCGGATATAGCGCAGGCGGAATTTGTTCTCTTGGTCGCTGAAGAATGCTACCGGGCGGGCGCACGCCGCGTTTTTCCGGAGTGGACGTATCAATCCCTGACCCGCATGCAGGCGCAAGAGCGCTCGCTCGAACAGCTTTCCCGCGTCCTCCCGTGGGAGGAAGAGGGGCTGCGGCGGCAAAGCAAAACGCTGCCGGCGCATTTGTATATCATGAGCGAAGATCCTGACGGTATGCACGGCATCGATGCGGAAAAATATGCTGCGGCGATGCAGGCGCGCTCCGCGATCATCAAGCCTTATCACGACGAGAGGGAGAATAAAGACCAGTGGTGCATCGCGGCGGCAGCGGGCGAAGCGTGGGCAAAAAAGGTGTTTCCGCGCGAGAAGAGCGCAGCCGGCGCCCTTGAAAAACTGTGGAGGGCGATCATCTCCTCTTCCCGTGCAAACGGCAATCCCATGGCAAACTGGGCGGCGCACAACAAAGATCTTTCGGCGCGCTGCGCATTTCTCAACGGGCTTGGCCTTGCCGCCCTCGAATACAGAAGTTCAAACGGCACCGATTTCCGGGTCGGCTTGATGCGGGAGGGCATCTTTGCGGGCGGAGAGGAAACGACCCTTTCCGGCATACCGTTCAACCCCAACATTCCCTCCGAAGAGGTGTATACCAGCCCCAAAAGGGGAGAAGCGGAAGGCATCGTCTATTCGAGCAAGCCGCTCTCTTATCAAGGGCAGCTTATCCGCAATTTTTCCATACGCTTTGAAGGCGGCAGGGCGGTCGAGGCGCATGCCTCGCAAGGGGAGAGCGTACTCAAAAAGATGCTCGCCATGGATGAGGGGGCTTCCTATCTCGGCGAATGCGCGCTCGTTCCGTACAATTCGCCGATCAGTAATGCAAAAATGCTCTTTTATAACACCCTCTTCGACGAAAACGCGGCCTGCCATCTCGCGTTGGGCAGGGGCTTTTCCAACTGCGTGCGCGATTATGCGCAGTACAGCGAAGAGCAGATCAAAGCGCTCGGCGTAAATGATTCGATGATCCATGTTGACTTTATGATCGGTACGGATGATTTGGAAATAGTCGGCATTACGCAAACGGGCGCAAGGATCGCCATTTTCAAAGAGGGGAATTGGGCTTTTAAAGTTCAGTAGAGCCGTCAGAGAAATATAGACGAGGCCGGGCGCCGCATATCGCGGAGCCCGGCCTCGTTTAAAGGGCCCGCCGTCGCATTATTTTAAGCGGATCCAAGATCGACGGTCGCGTCAGACTGTTCGCATGATAGGATTTAACAAAAATATTACAGCCATTTGATTGCGGACGGCATATAAAATTGTTATAATGGAAAAAACGGCAAGGAGATTTTTATGAAAAACATACAATTAGGCCGTTCCGGCGTTTCCGTGCCCGCCATTGCGGTAGGGTGCATGCGTTTGAACGGGATCGAAAGGGCGGCGCGCGAACACTTGATCGCCGCGGCAGTCGAGGGCGGCATGTACTTTTTTGATCACGCGGATATTTACGGGGGAGGATCGTGCGAAACGCTCTTCGGCGAGGCCGTCCGTGCGCTCAAGATCCCGCGCGAAAAACTCTTTTTACAGTCTAAATGCGGCATCGTGCCCGGTAAAATGTTCGATTTTTCCGAAGAGCATATCGTCGGATCGGTCGAAGGCTCATTGAAACGATTGGGGACGGATCATCTCGACTGCCTGCTCCTTCACAGGCCGGATACGCTCGTTCGCCCGGAAGAGGTCGCATCTGCCTTTGCTAAGCTGGAAAAGGCGGGTAAGGTGCGCTTTTTCGGCGTATCGAATATGCACCCGATGCAGATAGAACTGATACAGAGCGCCGTCAAACAGCCGCTCGTCGCCGATCAGCTGCAATTTTCTCCGACCAACGCCACGATGATTTCGGAGGGGCTTGAAGTGAACATGCTGACGGAGGGCGCCGTCGCGCGCGACGGATATATTTTGGAATACTGCCGCCTGCACCAGATTACGATTCAGGCTTGGTCGCCCTATCAGTACGGTTTTTTTGAGGGGGTTTATCTGCAAAATGACCGCTTTCCCGCGCTCAATAAGGCTATCGGGGAGATCGGCGAAAAGTACGGCGTAGAAGATGTCGCCGTGGTCGCGGCATGGATCCTGCGCCATCCCGCTGACATGCAGATGGTCACGGGCACGATGAACGAAAAGCGCCTGCTTGCCATCGCGAGAGGGGCTGAGGTCGCCCTCGCGCGCGAAGAATGGTATCAGATCTATCTCGCAGCCGGGCATATTCTGCCTTGACGGACCGTTCATATTTTGGCAAGGCGCGGAGGGAGATTTATGACTAAAGAAGAGAAGAAAGGGCATTGGAAAGATCGGCTTTTGCTGTTTATGCTGTTTATGAAGATCGGGCTGTTTACTTTCGGCGGCGGCTATGCGATGATCAGCCTGATCCGAAGGGAATTTATCGAAAAGAGAAAATGGGTCACGGCAACCGAATTTACCGATATGATCGCCATTTCCGAGTCGACGCCCGGGCCTCTCGCCATCAACAGCGCTACCTATGTAGGGTATAAGATCGGCGGATTTTGGGGCGCTCTTCTATCGACGGTCGGCGTCGTCATCCCTTCCTTCGTCATCATTTATGTCATCTCACTGTTTTTAGAGCAGTTTCTCGAACTTGCCGCCGTCGCGGCGGCTTTTAAGGGCATTCAGGTCGCCGTTGCGTTTTTGATTTTATCGGCGGGCGTCAAGATGTTCAAAGAGATGGATAAAACGCCCATTACCGTCATTATGGCGGTTCTCGTTTTTGCCGTCATGATCCTCCTCGACGTGTTTTCCCTCTCTTTCTCCTCTGTTTGGCTCATTTTGATCGGCGCGGGAGTCGGGCTTGCCGCCTATTTTATCGGCAGAATTGTCGCGCACAGGCGGCGGCCGCGCGACGGCAGTGACGGGACAGTACAGGACGAAGAAGAAAAGCCCGATCGGGAGGAAGAGCAATGAAATATCTGCAGCTTTTTCTCATTTTTTTAAAGATCGGCGCCGTCTCTTTCGGAGGTGGGTACAGCATGCTACCGATGGTGCAGGATGAAGTCGTTTCCCGCGGCTGGCTGACGGAAGGGGAGTTGATGAACTTTATCGGCGTCGCCGAATCTACGCCGGGCCCGATCGCCGTCAATCTCGCCACATTTATCGGTTCGTCGCAGGCAGGGATATTGGGCGCTCTGTGCGCCACGGTCGGCGTGGTTCTTCCGTCCTTCATCATCATTTTGATCATAGCGGCCGTCTTTCATTCCTTCCTCAAAAACCGCGTGGTGCAGGGCGCGCTCGTCGGTATCCGCGGGGTCATCGTGGGTTTGATCTGTGCCACGGGGGTATGGATGGCGGTGCAGCTCTTTTTTCTGTCCGGCAGCGACGGCGGCTTCGGTTTTGACTGGCGCGCCGTCGTCATTGCGGTCGGTCTATCGGCAGAAACGCTTCTCTTTAAGAAATGTCTGAAACGTTCCGCTTCGCCTATTTTGCTCATCTTGACGGCAGCGGCGCTCGGATTGATTTTGTATATGATTTAAAATGGGAAAAAAGGGACACTTATTTTGCAAAAGATGTCTCTTTCATGTATTGAAAGCGCATGCGGGCGTGGATCGGGATTTTTTGGCTGTCCTGCGTAAAGGGGCTGCGCCTTTGCCATCGCGGAGGTCGCCGCATCGGTCGGATCTTGGTATAATAATATGCGGCTCCGCCAAAGCGGAGCCGCAGGGTCTTGATTTTTTCAGATGACAGCGATCTGGCAGGCGCGCATCGCCTCGAGGGCGTTTTTATGCCTTTCGGGCGTGACGCCGGCGCAGCAGCTTTCTCGCACGGTTACCTGTGTTTCCGGGCAAAACGCCTTGATCAGCATAGCGTTGGATATGACGCAGATATCCGTACATAAGCCGATCAGTTCAACGGCATCATAGCCAACCGATCTGACCGTTTCGGCAAGGGCAACGCTGCCGAACGCAGGCTTGTCAAATATTTCCCCCAAAACGGGGATATCCGCTGCGATCTGCCACCCCAAACTGCCCCGAATGCAGTGGGGAACGGGCAGATTTTTTCCCTCTTGCGTGGCAAGGTAGTCCGCTTCGTGCGTGTCGCGCGTATAGGCGATCGCTTCGCCCGCTTTCTGCGCGGCCATGATTCGCCTGCGCACGTTTTCGACGATGTTTAGCGCCTCTTTTGTGCCGAGGGCACCGTCGATGAAATCGTTCTGCATATCGATGACGGCAAGAAGTCTTTTCATATCAATCGATGAAAGGGCGGATTTTTTTGATCAAATTATCCGCGATCAGCCGTGCGCCGCGGTGGGTTGGATGGATGCCGTCTAAGGAATAAGCCGAAACGCTGACCGACATCGATACGCCGGCAAAAATTTCATCCAATGCGATATAGGCGTCGGCATATTGCGCTTCGATGCGTTTGACTGCGGCCAAAACCATATCAAAATCTTTGCGCATCCGTTTTTTGTCGGGAACATCCAGCAGGAAAGGCTCTGCAATGATCAAAACGGTGCCGGACTCTTTTATTTTTTGTACCACTTGCAGATAAGTCTGTTCAAAGATCTGCGAGTCAAATATCGTACCTTCCGTATATTTGTGCAGCACGTCGTTGATGCCGGCAAGCAGAATGACGATATCTGCTTTTTCCGCAAGGCATTCGTCCAATCGCGCCGCTATATCGCCGATCTTATTGCCCGATATACCCCTGTTGACGAAGGTAAATGTCTTGTCCTCATATAGCGGCGGCAGCTTTTCAGACAGCAATTTGACGTATCCGTCGCCGAGATCGGCCGGGTCGTTTTTGTTGCGTTCGGAATCTGTAATGGAATCACCGATAAATAGAATTTTCATTTTACTCCCTCGATTATTTTTTTGTAGTTGTCGATGCTGTGCTGAATGATGGCAATGGCGCTGTCTCTGCCCATGATCTCTTTTACGGCAGTCGTCTTGTGTTCGAGCGCCTTATATACCTCGAAAAAGTGGTGCATTTCTTCAAAAATATGGTTCGGTAGCTGTGAAATATCGCTGTAAATATTATAGGTCGGCTCTTTGAAGGGGATCGCGATGATCTTTTCGTCCATCTTGCCGTCATCCATCATGTTGATGACGCCGATAGGGTAGCATTCCACCATTGTCGCGGGCAGGATAGGTTCGCTGCATAAAACGAGCACGTCGAGCGGGTCGCCGTCGTCGGCGAGCGTGCGCGGGATAAAACCATAGCTTGCCGGATAGACGGTCGAAGTATACAAGACTCTGTCCAATCGCAAAACGCCCGTTTCTTTATCCAGTTCGTATTTGCTTTTAGAGCCTTTCTGGATTTCGATATAACACATAAAATCTGTCGTTTTTATGCGTTCTTCGGAGATATCGTGCCAAATATTCATAATAACTACCTGCTTTTTCTATTATTTTAACACAAGTTTGCCCCTTACGCAATACTTACATGAAAATTTAATTGAAAAAAATGCAAAAGTTTTTTCCAAAACGTCGAAATTAACTTTGACAATCTCCTCCGGATATGCTATTATATTATAGCGCGGCACGCAAAGGTCCGCGTGAGCCTTCAGTGCAGAAGTACCCAAGTGGCTCAAGGGGCTCCCCTGCTAAGGGAGTAGTACGGGAAACCGTAGCGCGGGTTCAAATCCCGCCTTCTGCGCCATATCATGAAAGCCGCTGTTTTTGGGGTATTTTGCCCTAAAAACGGCGGCTTTTTCATATAAAGTATTCTGCATTATGCTGTGTTTTGGTGTGTTTTGTTACTAAATTTGTTACTAATTTATAGTTTGGCTATGATTTCGCGTTTGTCGCTTTCGTAGAGATGCCCGTAAGTCTTTGTGACCTGTTCGACCGTATCGCCGATCAGATCGGCAACGACCATAAGATTTGCGCCCAAATGTATGAGCATGGAGACAAAAGAATGTCTTAAATCGTGAATGCGAATAGGCGGCACGTCGGCTTTTGTACAGTATGCCCTGAAAGCCCGGCGCAGTGTATTGTCGGCAATCGGGGCATTTCCCCCGAAGAAGAACGGGGATTCGCCGTGATAGTTCTTTAATTCTTCTTGTACGGTAGGGCAAACAGGGATCTCTTGAACCTTGTCCGCTTTGGTCGATGTGATTTCAAAAGGCTGCCCGTTGAAAGTTTTGCGCGTAAGCGACTTGTCGAACACAATGCTGTTGGCGTTGATGTCAGCCGGGGTAAGAGCAAATATCTCACCCTTGCGTCTGCCCGTATAAAACAGCAAGGTGAAAAAAGCATGATACATTGGGTCGTCAACAACGGAAATGAAACGTTCAAATTCTTCCTTTGTCCAAATCTGCATTTTTGTTTTCTGTCCGCGGCGTTTCGGACGCTGAACTTCGGGCAAATGATTTTTAATGCCGTAACGGCTTTCGCACCATGCGAGAAAAGTCTGAAAATGCGTCCGTATCGACATTAAGTATTTATAACTGTAAAATTGTCCGTTGCGCGGGTTTTTCGTTTTCCACAGGGAATCCTGCCAACGGTAGAGGGCCTCTTTCGAGAGGTCTTTGATTTTCGTATTTTCAAAATATGGAAAAACAAAAATGCTGTAAATTTTCTTTTTTGCGTAAATCGAACTCGCCTTGTTTTGGTTGAATAAAGTTGCCATATATTCCCGAACGAGGTCTCCGACAAGCAGATCCTGCTTTATCGGATCTTTTTTCTTAATCGGGTTGTTTTTTACAAGCTGGCATTTTTGCGTTATAAAGTCGGTATATCCCTCTTTGGCAAGAGTTTTTGTGGCGAAGCCTGATAGCCTTTTCTGCTTTTCGCACCCGTCCAAGGTGACGATGCGAAATACAACGTCATATACCTTCCCGCGCCGCGTCATACGCTCTTGCAAGCTGTATTTAGTTGAAGATATGTAAAATTCAGCGGTTGGCATTATAACATTCCTTTTCTTTGGTAATAATCAATAATATCCCGATAAGTAAACAAATCTATATCTAAACTCTCCGCGGCGGCATATTCCGTGTCGTTTTCGCGGAGGGCCTTTTTTAATTCATCAAGAGGCACTAATAACTTGCATGCCTCGTCACTTGCTTTACGCTCGGCTTTGGCTATATTTTGCCGATATAATGGATTGCAGTAATCTTGCAAGTAATACATCCGATCGCTCCTGCAATGCCCGAGTTCATGTGCTAAAATAGCACGTTCTTCACGTTCCCCGGCGATCATGCGTATATTCATCAAAATGTGGTATCCGCGGTTGATTTTAATAGCACATGCTTTTCTGTTGTCAATTTTCCAAGGAACCACTGTAATCCCTTTTTGATCGGCATACCCATATAATTCCGCTAAATTCATATCGTCTCATCCCCTTGTGCGGGCATTATAGCAAAGTAATGTTGACAGACATTGTCAAGTATTTATTTTTTTTCGGGTTTTTCTTGAGATTTTCTGAACTCAATATATTTTAATATATCTTTCATGCTTTCATCAGAAAGCCCGTCCAGCCCTTCATAAAAGGCAAACTGATACGGCTTTAGTGAATCAGGCACTTTCATGCTCTCCTGCTCTGCAGGGGAGCTTTTTTCATCCCTACCGAGAAGGTAGTCGGTGGAAACACTAAAGAAGTCCGCTAATAACTTTAGTGTTTCATTATCAGGTTCTGATTTGCTAAGTTCCCACATGCGAACAGTGCTTTCTCCCTTGTTTACTTTTTTTCCAAGTTCGGCTTGTGTTAGCCTTGCTGTTTCTCGAAGCATTTTAATGCGCTTGCCTACAGATTGATTAACCGCTTTTGTTCTGTCTCCCATGGAACGCCTCCGCAACTGTTTTGCTATCAATTATAATTATAGCAACTTTTTTGCTGATTTCAAGAAATTTTTCAAGAAAATACTTGACAGCAATAAAATTGCGGTGTATAATATAACCATACAGCAACAATATTGCTGTAAAAGTAGGGAGGGCAAAACAAAAAGACCGAGCAGCCAACTCGATCTTTAAGCCCCACAAATTTTTATTCGCACCTTGCAGTTTACAATGTGCTTTTACGTGCACTAACAGAAGGTAGATAGGGTGTGCACGACCTTATACTATCTTACCAACAGGTTTTACGCCTCTCGGCAGAAATGTAAACACGGATATGGCTAATACGTTCTTGAGGCTGTAACACTTTAAGCCGCTGTGAGGTGCGGCTTTGGAAAGAAATTCCGATACGCCCTTTAGCAGTTACACTTAGCGAAAACGGGCAAATTCAAAAGTTTGGCTAACATGGAGCCCTCCCTATTTGAAATTCGCCGTAAGGCATAAGACTATTATAGCATTGCTATCAATATAAGTCAACATTAAAGGAGGTGAGCACTTTGACATTGAAAGCATTTCGGAAAAGTAAAAATCTTTCACAAGAAGATTTTGCTCATAGTATTGGATATACGCTTTCAATGGTCGCTAAGATTGAGGCGGGGCGAGTAAAGGCTTCGCGGAATTTTATCGACCGTGTAAAAAAGATATATCCTGATATCAATATTGAACAAGTTTTTTTTAGCTAAAAACAGCAATTATGTTGCTGGAAGGAGAATGAGCAGAAATGGAAAAGGAGTTTATAAAAAATCCTCCGTCATAGGAGGAGACGGAGGCGGCACAATGAACGAGGAGAAAGGATATATAAAAATAACAGCTGATACGACGGAAGTTACTCTGTCATACCGGCTGCAATCTAATACGTTAGATAGAATATTAAAAATAGTGGAGCGGGCAACAAGTAAGAAGCTATTAAAGCATTTGTTTTGCCAAAGTCGTAGCATAAGCCGCAAGGAATAATTCGACAAGTCTTTTTACTTGTGTTCCCATAAATTTGAAAAATTTTTTGATTTTGGATTCTTCAATTTTCTCTTTGTTTTCGATTGCAGTTTTGAAGATGGAAATCATTTCTTTATAGTCTTTAACATGATAGCAATTGTTAATAACGTTTTCCAAGTCAAATAGAATTTTAGTGTAATTCATTTCTTGGCTTATGATACTCGATACATTGATATCATTCAGCGAAGCGCCTGTTGCATTTATGTTTATTGAGCTATTTGTGTTTTGTGTAATGTAAGAGGGAAGATTCAAAGGTTGCTCTTCATAAATAATTTTTTGGACAGCAAAAGTATGGTTGCTTATTGTAATTTGAGCATTTGAGTCTACTTCTTTAACAAAATAACTCATATCATTTTTGTCAACTATTTGATCGTTTTTCTTAAAAATATATTTATTAAAGCAAATAAATAAAGTATTTTCTTCTTTTTTCTTAATAGCGGAAAATGTAGGATAATCAGATGCTATGACAACATATTTTTGACTTTCTGTAAGCGAAGCAAATTTAATAGAGTCATAGATCTTACCGATGATCATAATACACCTCACAGTTTTTAATAATTATACAATATATCGTGGAATATGTCAAGGAGTAAACACTAAATATCGAAATGAAATCAGATGGATTGTTTAAGGATATTTTAAAAAATAGAAAGATATCATTCAGCGAAATATCTCGTAGATCTGGCATCTCAGTCAGAACAATTGAAGAATGGTATTATAACGACAAAGAGCCTGGTTTTTATAAAGCAGAAAAAGTCCTTGCTGCTATGGGCTATAAATTGAAAATTGACAAAGGAGATGATGCAAGGCATGACAATGAAAGAATACGCTAAAAGCAGAGGACTGACGCAGAAACAGCTTGCCGATAAGGTTGGGATTGAATTTCATGCGATTTCCGCCTATGAAAACGGCTGGAGGTTTCCTCGCAGAGATATTCTCGACAAACTGGCAGAACAGTTGGAGTGCGAGATCAGAGATATTGTTTGAGATTACAAAATAAAGGAGTTTCTCATGACATACGCAGAGCGAGAAGAGATATTTTCGAAAGACTATCTCTCGATAGCCGACATACAGGCTCTTTTGGGGCTTTCATATCAAGACGCGGCAAAAACTATCCGTAACATTAAGCGAAAGACGGACAGGCTCGGTTTGCGCGGGAAAATCCATGTACAGGACTATTTGGATTATTTTGCACTCTCTACAGAAAGATACGTTCGGCCAGTGAGCGATGTTAACGAGCAAGAGCCGGCTTAGAGGAGGAAAAATGAAATGTTTTTGATAACGTCGGAGATGTTGGACGAGTGTATCGAGGAGCTGAGCGAAATACTCGGCAGCCTGTATGCAGGAGGAGAAAAATTAAAGGAGGAAGTATATGAAGGAGTATAAAGGATTTAACAAAGATATGACATGCCGCGAATTCCAATATGAAGAGGGCAAAGAGTACGAATGCGAGGGTAAAGTCAAAGTATGTGAAAATGGATTTCATGCATGTGAGCGTCCATTAGATTGTTTTGAGTATTATAATCCGGCTGAAAGTGTATATCACGAAGTTGAACTTGACGGAGACATATCCGAATCAACCGATGATACGAAAGTTGCCGCATCAAAAATAAAGGTCGGTGCGCGATTAAATGTTTTAGGATTAGTGAAAGCACAATTTGATTATGTGAAATCAAAAACAACTCATGAAAATACTGATTCTAAAGTAGCAAATGCAGGCTACCGTGGTGCGGCAAATGCAGGCAACTATGGTGCGGCAAATGCAGGCAACTATGGTGCGGCAAATGCAGGCGACTGGGGTGCGGCAAATGCAGGCAACTATGGTGCGGCAAATGCAGGCTACCGTGGTGCGGCAAATGCAGGCGACTGTGGTGCGGCAAATGCAGGCGACTGTGGTGCGGCAAATGTAGGCTACCGTGGTGCGGCAAATGCAGGCAACTGTGGTGCGGCAAATGCAGGCGACTGTGGTGCGGCAAATGTAGGCTACCGTGGTGCGGCAAATGCAGGCAACTGGGGTGCGGCAAATGCAGGCGACTGTGGTGCGGCAAATGCAGGCTACCGTGGTGCGGCAATATCAAGAGGAACGGCATCAGTCGGCAAGCACGGTGTAGCAATAGCTCGTGGCTCAAACAGTAACAATTGTAAAGTCAAAGGAGACCTTGGCGCTGTTTTAATTATTGTACAGGAACAAGAAGAAAACTATGATATAAAAAATTGGAAAGCTGTTGTAGTTGACGGTACAAACATCAAACCTGATACTTGGTACAAATTAGAAAACGGGATATTTGTTGAGGTTGAGAAATAAAAAAAGCCCGCCGAAGCGGGGAGGATGAGTAATGAAAAATACAATTTATTTAGACGATCTTTCAGAGTTATATGATCTTTGCGAAAAAGAAAACATGTCGTTCGGCGATGAAGCAATGCAAAATTTATTTCGAGCACAGGCGATTATTAAGGCGCGGGAAATTTCCTTTTTCGCTTTTGGATCACACGGTTACGCAGACTATTTTTATCGTGTTGCGAACGGTATATCAGGGCTTTTCGGTAATGTTCGACCGCTGTTACGATTGTTTGATGAGCAAGGCTTGTTAACGGGCGACGACATTAAACACGATATCAAACACAACGGAAATAATAGTCGTGAGGAGCATGAGGATTATTGCTATCCCAACGAACCTTATACGCAGGAGAAGGCATAAAACGCTCACTTCTCCTCCTCGATAGGGAAAAGCTCCTCGACGGTTGTATCAAGGGCGCGGGCGAGGCGATAAGCAAGATAGATGGACGGTTCATGCAAACCGTATTCAAGTCCTTGGTAATAAACCAATGACATATTAAGTTCTTGTGCAATCTGTTCTTGCATTAACTTTAATTGTTTTCTTCTTTCGGCTAATCGGTTTTTCATTTCTCATTCCTCCCGCAAAGGTAATCGAGGGAAACGTCAAAGAAGTCGGCGAGTTTGCAAAGCATTTCTATTGTGGGCTCACGTTTTCCAGCTTCATAATATTGGTAGGCGCGCACTGTTATCATAAAAGTTTGAGCCATTTCAGACTGAGTAAGGTGTTTGGCAAGACGAAGATTTTTTAATCTTTCAGAAAACATTTGAAAATCCTCAAAAAAATTATTTCAATCGCTTGACACGAACAAAATGTTCGTATATAATAAGATACGAACACGAACAAAATGTTCGTGAATAAGTAAAGGAGGTTTTATGAACAACTTGAAGAAGCGTCGGGAAGAATTGAACCTGACGCAGAAGCAAGTAGCTGATACGTTGGAAATGGACGTCCGTCTTTATCAGTACTATGAAGCAGGACAGAGAAATCCGGGCGTCCAAACCGCTATAAAAATAGCTGATGTCTTAAAAACCACCGTGGAAAAGTTGTTTCGAGACACTTCTATTATATAACGAACTTTTTGACGTGTCAACCAAAAAGGCAAAATGACAGAAACAGAAAGAAAGAGAATGAAGGAGCGGCTTAGCAAAAAGCTGGGCAAAGAGTTTGCAGGGAGCTTTTGGAGATGGCGCGGATCGGAGTTTATAAACTTCGGATATTGCGGTGTCGAAGGGGCAACAGCTCAGTATGAATTTCATATCAAGATGCTTACGCTAAAAGCCATAGTGCAAACACAAGATGATTACAACATACCGGACAGCGTTCATATGTTTGCCGGAGAAAACGCGATAGAAGAATGTATCGAGTGGACGGCAGAGAAGCTGATAGAGCTTTACGAAACGGTAAAACAGCGCACAGCGCCATATGAACAGGGCTTTCGTGACTACAAAAGGGCATTGGAAGGGAGGTAGGAGATGAAACTGACGATCGATGAAAATGCCGTAGTATGCGACATGGACGAAAAGAACGAACGATTTTGGCGGGCGGTAGAATATCCGTTTTTCCGGTATTCACCGCGTAACCAACGCCGGCTGAAGATCGAAAAAACAGATCATGAATACCAACGTTACGGGAACGCGAAAGCGGACGCGGAGGCGTTGTGGAAGGTGATAGGTTTTGCGGACATGTACGGCGTAGAGGTGGAAAACAGCGTACGGGAGCATTTACAGCATCTATACAGCGAGATACGGCGCATTTGGCAAAGGTATCAAGAAGAAGATTACGCCAAAGCAAGGAAGCAGAAGTGTGAATATCGCATGGAATACGGGTGCGAAGGATGCCAAAGACTTGTGTACTACGAAGACGTGCCGGTCTGTACGGCATGCCAAGAGGTGCTTGACAGAAAGAATATGCCGACATACGACGGCAGAGAAGGCATTACATATCTTATCCGCTTAGTGCCTTTTCCGTCGGACAAATGTCCGCTCAAGGTCGGGCCTCTGTCTGACTGCAAAGATCTGCTGAGGCTGACATAGGAGGTGCGAGATGGGAGAGGAAGCGATAAAGGAGCTGTCAAGGCTGATACGGGCCGCGCACAAGGCGCAGGGCAGGGAATATCTCTTGGCGCTGATAGCGATCGGGAGAGCGATCATGAAGCAAGCGGAGACGGAGCCGCTGGTCATCCATAACACGGATGCGTGGAAAGACGAAAAAATCGAGGTGGAATTATGAAAATGCAGAAGTTATTGAACATTCAAAAGGATTTAAAAGCACCGAAATCACAGTACAACTCATTCGGTCAATACAATTACCGTAACTGTGAAGACATATTGGAAGCGGTAAAGCCTTTATGTGCGCGGGAGAACGCATGTTTGACGCTATCAGATACGGTCGTACAGATCGGGGAAAGATACTACATACAGGCGTGTGCAACACTGTTTGACGGAGAAACGGGTGAAATCATCAACACAGTCACCGCCTATGCCCGGGAGGGTGCGGAGAAAAAGGGGATGGACAGCTCACAAGTAACCGGAGCGGCCAGTTCCTATGCGCGGAAGTACGCATTGAACGGATTATTTAATATCGATGACACAAAGGATGCGGACAGCGACGAGAAACCCGCGCAGGCTTCGAAATCGGGCAATACAGCGGCGAAAGGGACAGCGGCAGGGAATGAGGCGGAGGACTTGAAAAACTCCGCAGACAGAGAGAAGTCGCTGTTAAGGAAAGCATGGCAGCGAGAGATTCTTGTCGGGGAAGAAGTTATGCGTTTGGGGGATATTCCTGTAGAGAATTTACAGAAATATTCGAAAAAGACAAAAGACGGATCCCTGCGTGACGATATGCTGCGTGTGATGCAGTACAAATTCACAAAAGCGGCGAAAGCGCAGGAATCTGATTTACCGTTCAAAGAAGTGGAGGGCTAAGAGAGAGGTTTCCGAAGGAGGTGATAAGAATTGGCAAGAAAGAGAATGATCAGCCCTGAAATATGGGAATCATCGTCATTCTCGAAATTAAGTGATTTTGCCAAGCTAATATTTATAGGCCTAATATCAAACGCAGACGACAGTGGAAAAGGAAAAGCCAGTCCCAGTTATATAAGGTCGAGGGTATTCCCGAACGATGAGGATCGGAGAGTTACCGACATTAAAAAAGCCCTATCCGAGATAGCACTTAATATGTCCATAACTTTCTATGAAGTCGAAGGTGATAGCTTCTATCTCTTAACAAATTGGTCTCGCTGGCAAAAGATAGACCGTCCGACGCCATCAAAGATTCCCGATCCCCCGCAAAAAGAAGAAGCAGCGGGGGAAAGGGGGAGGTCTATGCAAAATCAAAAATTCGAGGACAATTCGACGAATACTCGACGAGGGCTCGACGAGGGCTCGTCGCCTAATAGAATAGAAAGGAATAAGAATAGAATAGAAAAAGAAGAGAAGTATAGCGCGCGTGCGCGCGAGGACGACGATTGTTTTGGAAAGGAAGAAGCAACGCTTTCAAAGCATACCGAATCTAATTGTGGCACTACTTCCTTTACTCGCTTTATTGAGAAGTGGCACATAAATACGGGAGCGCTTGACAACTACTCTGCGGGTAAGATAGCCGGGATAGATTGGGATGCGGTATCGGAGTGGGTGGCAAAGTCATCGTACCTTCAACAGCAAAAGGCAATATCGTTTTATATCCGGCATGCGAAAGACATATTGGACGGGGAATACTTCGATTATGAGAAGCCGAAAGGAGGAACCGCGGACGATTCGAAAGCAAATAGATTTCCTCGGGAAGGTAATTTTTGGGACTCGGATTATGCGAAGCGGAAGAGCGAAGAGTATGAAGAACTCATGAGGAGGTTACACGAAAATGACGGCGGCTGAAAAGCAGAAAGCATTTATAAAGCATTGTTGCTTAGGGAAAGGCACCCGGGAACAAGTCGAGTACTATAAACAAAACTGTATGAGCGCGGAGGAGGTGGTATTCGGGAAACCGGTGTTTGAGATGAATACGCGAGAATTTATAGAATTTTGCGTATTATGTGAGAACATGCGTGAAGGGAACTTACCATACGGCAATTGTCCAAAGTGCAAGAACAAGGGATATATAGTCGGGATAGATGAATCGGGGAATGAGTACATGGAAGATTGCAGCTGTATGGACAAGCGGAAGAATATGCGTATGTTGGAAGAAAGCGAATACAGTGCATTGCTGCGGCGTTGTACGTTTGAGCGTTTTAAGCTGAAAGAGGTATGGCAGAAGAACGCGCTTGCAAAATGTAAGGATTGGACAAGGCAGGCTCGGTTTTCACTGTTATATTTGGGAGGGAAAACCGGCGCGGGTAAAACGCATTTAGCTGTGGCGGCGTTCAGGGTGGCGTTGATGCGCGGTTTGCACGGTCGGTTTGTATCATGGCGTACGATGTCGCGTGAATTGAAGATGAACATGGCATCTCCGGAATACGAACGTAAGATACGCAGTCTAAAATACATACCGCTGCTATTATTGGATGATTTCTTTTGGTCTCCGAAGGGTTCGATTCCGTCCGACGAAGATTTTCGTTTGGCAAAAGAGATCATTGACGCAAGATTTTATAACAACCGAAAGACGATCATCACGAGTAATTTTACGGCGCAGGATATATATACGAAAAGAATTATCTTCTTACCTTCGGAAGCGAATTGGAAAATTATCGATATAATCCCGCAATGGAAAAAATCACGGGCGAAGATTGTCCGTTTTAGGAGGAGAAGCATGTTAAAAATCAACGAAAAATTTCAAATCCGAGAGGATGACGATTTGAATTACGGGCTTTATGAGTTGAAAGAAGTGAAAAACAGGAAGTCGGCAGAGTCGCATAAAGTGTGGTTGCACATCGGGTATTTTGGGAAAGTATCGCATGCATTGTCGGCGGCGCTGAATAAGTACATAAAACAGATGATCGGGCAGGAGGAAATGGATTGCCGGACTCTTTTGGAAAGGTTAACACAACTTGAAAAGGATTTGTATTGCATGGATGTGAAGCATGAACCGAAGATCAGGCCTATTCAACGGAAAGAGAAGAGTAACAAAAGCGATGGAGGAGAAGCATGAAACGGGAAGATAGGTTATCGGCGGGAATGAGCGAAGAGCAAGTAAAGAAGGTGACGGAGTTGCTGAAAGCGTCTTTCGAGCTTAGGCGCAGAAAGCTGCGGGAGATCGAAGAGCGGGAGCGGAGGGAAAGCGATGATTTTCGAGATTAAGGGAAAGCCGCAGGGGAAAGCGCGGGCAAGAACGTTTTACGATAATCGCATAGGTAAAATGCGCTCTGTGACGCCCGAAAGAACAAAATCGTATGAAGAGTTGATTCGGTGGTCTTTCGTGTCACAGGGCGGCAAATACGGCGGTCATTCGGCGTCTTTCAGGGTGGAGATATCTGCGCGATATGAAGTTCCGCGGTCTTGGAGCAAAAAAAAGCGCACGGCGGCGCTGTCGGGAGAGATATTGCCGCAGGTAAAGCCTGACTGCGACAATGTCGTAAAAACGGTGTTGGATGCGTTGAACGGTGTTGCGTACAACGATGACAGGCAGGTCGTTTATGTCGCCTGCCGAAAGAAATATGCGGAGGAAGGCTCCATTTTAGTAAAAATTGAGGAGATGTGATTTATGAACAAAGTATTTTTAATCGGAAATTTAACGAAAGACCCTGAATTATCAGAAACGCAAAGCGGCATCTCAGTGTGCCGATTCTCGATCGCAGTGAACAGGCGCAGGACGGGAGAGGGAGAACAGCAGACGGACTTTTTCAACGTGACGGCGTGGCGCGGTACAGGCGAGAATGTGGCAAGGTTCTGCAAAAAGGGAAACAAGGTTGCCGTTACGGGGAGTGTGCAAATAAGGACGTACGAGACGAATGACGGCACGAAACGCACTGCGGTCGATGTCGTAGCCGAAGAAGTGGAGTTTTTGTCACCAAAGCCCGATAACGAAGCGAAAACGCAGAAAAAGCCGACTTTGGAAGCGTTCGACGACGATTCAGACATTCCGTTTTGAGCATGAGAACATTAAACCATTTGAGTCTATGCAGCGGAATCGGTGGATTAGACCTTGCGGCAGAACGGGCAGGGTTCAAAACAATCGGGCAATGCGAAATAGACGAATATGCAAGCAAAGTGCTTGCGAAAAATTTCAAAGGAGTACCGAATCTGCATGACATACGAACAGTTACAAATGAACGGCTTGCCGAAAACGGAATCGAAGGGAGCAAAATCACCGTCGTATCGGCAGGATTTCCGTGTCAGCCGTACAGCCTTGCAGGAAAAGGTCTCGGGGATAGTGACAGCCGTGACTTGTGGGGAGAAGTTGCAAGAGTGCTCGGAGAGATTAAACCACCTTGGTTCGTCGGTGAAAATACACCCGGTCTATTTGCAAGGCAAAATCAGCAATACTTCCGAAGAATACTCTATGACCTTACCGCGCTGGGGTATAGCGTCGGGTGGGGAATTTGGGGAGCTTGTGATGTCGGAGCGCCGCACCGAAGAGAGCGGGTGTTCATCATCGCAAACAGGAATATTTCCGACCCCGCTTGCGAGCGATGCGATTCGAATGAGATACAAAGAGGAAAGTCTTCAAAAAGTGGGGATGAGAAGAACGAACGGCGAGTACAAGAAGGCCGGGTGCAATCTGAGCGAATACGTGGCAGTATTCCCCACTCCGCAGGCGACGTCATGGGGTTGCCCAGGGGCGCGGAAAAAACTCAAGGAACTCGAAAAGAACGAAGTAATAACGGCAACGGAACGCAAAGGGATGCAGGCTGGAAATGGTGGCAAACTGAACCCGACGTGGGTAGAAGCCTTGATGGGGTTTCCGACAGATTGGACAAATTTGGAGGATTGAGCAATGAAACGAAATATTATGCGAAGGCGTGGGAAGACGGTAGCTGGGAAAGCGGAATTGAGCGAGTTTCAATAAATTGTAGTCATAGAGTGGACAGACTTAGGTGCCTTGGAAACGCGGTAGTGCCGCAACAGGCATATCCGATTTTTAAGGCAATCGCTGATTTTTACAAGGAGAAGTAAAGGAGAAAAAGCAATGACACTGGAAGAAGTAAAAAAACAAATCAGAACAGCCATGCATTTGGCAAAAGAAATGCAAACAGTATTGGAGCAAGCCGAAAAAAAACTTTCGGAGGAAGGGAAAGATGACTGAACAGGAAAAACAAGCAGTTGAAACATTGACGAGAAGTTTTACGAAAATGGAAACGATTTACAAAGTAAAGTGTACGGAAGTAGAAGCGATGAAAGAAGAAATATCCCGTTTGAAATCCGAAAACGCAGCTCTGCGCGAGAGGTTGGAAAAGGCGGTGGAGTTTCCGTTTATCGTCATAGATAAAAAAACAAGCAAGGAGGCAGATGAATACGAGATAGCGCTACATGAAGATTGGGCAAAAGATTTAATGTATTGCGACATGGAAGGCTTTGCGA
Source organism: uncultured Clostridia bacterium (assembly GCA_904374385.1). GTDB lineage: Bacteria > Bacillota > Clostridia > Christensenellales > Borkfalkiaceae > Borkfalkia. Next base: position 22,052 of record CAJFGA010000002.1, read on the forward strand.
TTGAGCAAGACGGAACGCTTATTCTTCTTGATGAATGTGGGAAATTTGCATATTGCCCGTCAGATAGGTTTGAAGTTGTATCCGAAGCCCGCCTCGCGGAGCTGAATGGAGGAAAGGGATGACTCATGAATTAAAGATTTTAGAATGTTACGCAGATGCAAAAGTAGCAGGCGATAAACTATTTGAGATTCGTTATAATGCGGATAGAGGTTTTCAAAAAGGTGATTTTATAACTTACATTGTTGTAGATAACGCAGGAAGAAGATGGTATCACCCGATAGATAATATGAAATTTGAAATAACCTATGTCACGAATTACGAACAAAAAGAAGGGTGGGTTGTATTCGGAGAAAGAGAGGTGAAAAAATGAAAGTATATGAATTAAAGGAACTTGTCGAAGAGTATGCCAAACTATTAGAAGAGATCGAGGCGAAGATAGAACAATTGCGGAAGCTGAACAGAAGAATCAATATTGAAGTGAAGAAATTGGATTGACACAAACCGAGCGCGGGCGGTATGTGAATAAAGAAGAAAAAGGAGTATTCCTTTCCCTGATAAGGCTTATCAAGCTCGTCTCTCCACCGCGCGGGAGAGGCGAGTCTTCCGGAGGTGGAGAATGACATACGAAGAAATGAAAAAAATGTTGGACGGGTTAAAACATAAAAAGAGCCTGTTGCGGTCTATAAAGAAGCAAATAGAGGAGACGCGCGAGCAGATAGACTGTCTACGAGCGCAAAATTACAGCGATATAGCCGTACAGGGAGGAATTAAAGAGCCTGCCGCGGAAAGATTCGTAGAGCACATCGAAAGGCTTGAAAATCGCTATAAAGCTGTCATGGAGCAAGTGTTCGAGATCGAGGATTACATATCGGAGCATCTTCCCGTACTTTCAGAGATAGAGCAAGCAATTATCATCGATAGATATATGAGTGGAAAATCTTGGAGGCGTATTCAGCAAGAGCACAATTACGCAGAGGCACAGCCGTATCGCATAGAGCATCAAGCAATAAAAAAACTTGTTGTAAATTGGCAAGATGATAGTAAATGATAGTTTTACCTGTGGTATAATGGTAACATCGAAAAGACCACACGAAAGGCTTTTGAGCTTTTTTGATTTTTTCTCTTCCAAAAGCCCGCCCTACGGGGCGGGTAAGCAAAAGACAGCGCCAAGGTTTTGCCAAGGCGCTTTTCTTATACATTTTTTAAGGAGTGAGGCAATGTGCCGAAGAAAAACAAGGACAACTTAATTCCTATTCGAAGCGAGAAAGAAGCGAGGGAAAAAGGAAAGAAGGGCGGCATAAGAAGCGGAGAAGTCCGTCGTGAAAAAAAAGCCTTACGGGATACTTTTGAAGAATTACTGAAAGTGACTTTGAAAGACGAAAACTTGCTTGAATCTTATAAACAATTTGGTTTTGATAAAAAAGGAATGACGATGCAAGATGCCATATCGGCTGCAATGATTCATCAAGCCGCGAAAGGGAATGTTAAAGCATTCAAAGCTATCTATGAAACAATAGAAGTTCCAAAGCTGGAGGAAAAAGAAAAAGTTATCACTGATCGTATGCAATTAATGCAAGAAGCCTTTGAGAAAGAAGATGGCGTTGAGGATGATGGTGATGAATGAAGCGGCGTTAAACAGGTTATATAGCCATAAACAGCAAAGAGTTTTGAGGCGATATTATACTCGTCGGCCTTATATGCTTATTAATCACGGGGCTGTTCGTACAGGCAAAACGACTGTCGACAATGACATATTTATGTCAGAGCTTTTGCGAATTCATCAGTATTGCAAGGCACGAGGGATTAAACATCCGCAATATATTCTCGGAGGGGCATCTGTTAACAATATTACGCGGAATGTAATAAGAGAAATTAATCAACATTATGGCTTGCAATTAAAGTTAAATCAGCATAATGAGTTTGAGTTATTCGGAGTAATTGTTTGTTGTCTTGGTACGGATGATCTCGGTCGATTCAGCGGGGCTGTCGGTATGACGTCATTCGGACTATATTTAAATGAGGCAAGCGTTGCCAAAGAGGAAGTATTTGACGAACTTTTAAAACGATGTTCCGGGGATAAAGATTTTGCTCCGATGGTAATTATCGATACTAACCCGGACAGCCCGGAACATTATCTATACAAAAATTATATTTCCATTCCATTTGATGACAGAAAAAAGAAAGGGATATTAACATTTCATTGGGAACTTGATGATAACCCTTTTTTGAATCCGCAAGTACGAGAGAATTTGAAGAATTCTACGCCGAGCGGGGTTTTTTATGATAGAAAAATCAAGGGGCTATGGGTGACGGCTGACGGCATAGTTTACGAAGATTTTGATAAAAGCATTAATGTTATCGATGATTCGCAAGCCTATTCAAAGAATGAATTTGTACGGTTTTACGCGGGAGTGGATTGGGGATATGAGCATAAAGGTGTTATTGTATTGGTAGGCGTAACATCAGATGACTTGCATATTATTTTACGCGTGATTGCGGCAAGACATATGCTGATCAGTTGGTGGGTAGAACAAGCACAAGAAATTATTCGCTTATATGGATATGGCATCAAATTTTATTGTGATTCGGCGCGGCCCGATAATATAAGCGAATTTAGAAAAGCAAATATTTGGGCTGTCGAGGCAAATAAAACTATCAATGCAGGAGTAGAATGCGTTGCCGGCAAATGGAAAAAGCGCAATTTATATATTTTGCGAAGTCAATCGGCAGAATTTTTAAGTGAAATTTATGCTTATGTTTGGGATAAAAAGACAGGTTTACCTGTTAAAGTCAACGATGACATTATGGATGCGATCCGGTATGGGGTCTTTACGGATAGTGAAGCGCACAAAATAAAAAAGAGGTAAAAATGTTATACGATTTAAGTTTTCTTGAAAAAGATAAAATTTTTCCGCCGCGATCGGAAATGCCGAGACTGGAAGGATATAGGCAAAACAAACTTTTGTTTGAGCATCGGCTGCAAGATGTGTATGCACCGTACTTAGAACGTATTCGCCAAATCATTAATAAATTCAATGATACAGACTGGGCTAAAATGTCTTATGATATCTATTCTTTGGATTTTGATTATTTCGAGCTTCTTTCTATAAAAACGGCCGATTTGACGGTGGGAGATCCGCCGACAATTACAATGAAAAAAAGGCAATTGACACAGGAAGAAATCGATAATGATGGTGAATCAATAGCGGAGGAAGCACATAAAACAGCAGAAGATAATTTAAATGCAATTTGCTCAAATTCCTGTTTATATATAAAACTTTTACCAATTGTTGTAGATATTTCTCGATTTGGTGATTCCGTGGTACGTATTTATTCGGAACTCAAAAACGGAAAAGAGCGAAACAATTTTACGATCATATCGCCGGAGATGTGGTTTCCTGTTGTTGATCGAGAAATTAAAGAAAATAGGCTATACGATGTCTTGGCGTGGATAGAATGTATAAATCCTGAAGAAGAAGAGCAAAAACAGCGGTTTATATTAAAAACTCAGATACATTCTGCGGGGCAATTTGAATCACGCGAATATGAAGCGAAGCGGCTTGATGGAAATTACACTTTACCGGATGGAACGACTTGTAACCAACCTCGTTTTAAGATAGGCAATTTATTGAGACAAGGCAATCCGATACAGACAGGGCTTTCAGCTTCCGCAATTAGAAATTTTTCGAATGTGGTTTCATCAGATAGTATCTTCGGGATCAACGATTACGACAGAATATCTGCAATCATAGCAGAACTTGGCGTTCGGTATACTTTGGAATCGCTTGTATTGGACAAACATACTGCGCCTACAATGGCCGCGGACGCATCCAATTTCTATCAAGATGCAAGAGGACAATGGACGGCCAATATTGGCGGTGTTATGCCGGTTGATACGGGGAAACCATATCCGCAGTACATAACATGGGATGCGTCATTACAAGCCAATCATACGATGATTGAAAAGTTGGAAAAGCATTTATATTCATTATCTGAAATGGGCGCAGTATTGAATGACGACAGTTTTGGAGCATCGCAGGGGTTTGAGGCGCTTGAAACACGCATGACGAATGCAAGGCTCAAAGCAAGACGTATATCTTCACTGATGATCACACCATTGAAAGAATTAATCAGCTTGCTTTCTGAAAAAGGATATACGGTTATTCCAATGGATGAAATTTCTGTTCAATTCAATGACGGATTGCCGCTTACGGAAAATCAAGAGGTCAATATTGCGCTCAAGAAATCCGGGAATACGCAATTAGAGGATATTTCCACTATATTGCAAGAGCATCTCGGCAAAAGCAAAGAAGAAGCAGATGCCATTGCCGAAATTCTAAAGTCATCTCAATTAAATGCCTTTGCGAGTGGATTTGCGCCTTTCCCGCAGGGTACAGAGGATGGAGAGGGCGATCAAACACCTATAAATGGCGGTGAGGAACCGATTGATGAAGGATGATGATAAAAGCGTATTAAACCTTTTGAAATCGTATGTCAATGCAGAACAGCGCGTACTTGCAGCTACTCATAACAAGCGTCTTACAGTAAAACAATACCAATCGCATTTAAATCAAGTAGTCAATGAAGTTATGTCCACGCTCCAAAAGAAAAATAAAACATTTGGAGAAAAAGAAACAGTAACGGCGTTTACGGATGGTAAAAAGAAAACTGACACGGAAACTCCTGAGCAGCATAAAACAATAACACAAAAGCAGGCTTCGGCTATTTTGCGGAGTGCGGGTTTTCGATACGACGGACGTGAATTTGGATATGATACTTATATTGAACTGCAAAGCGCAACGCAAGCCGCTGGAACGGGCTTTTTAGAGCGTGTCAATAAAACTATTAAGCACCTTGAAAAAACAGGGCAAGATACGATTTATAACGTTACAGAGGCGATAAAAAAGGATATCGAATCAAATGGCCTGTTAAATGTGGAATATTCAAACGGACGTAAAGTATCGATATCATCTTATGCACATATGGCGGCTCGGTCGGCGCGAATGGAAAGTGTAAATATAGGAGCATTCGGTCGCGCCCTGGAAAACGGCACGGATTACGTGCGTTGCACGGAGATATGGCCGACTTGCGAAATATGCGCAAAGTATCAAGGGAGAATTTATTGCATATCCGGGCGAGATAAAAGATTTCCTGCATTATTTGAAACAGCACTTCGGCACGGTTATGCCATAATGCATCCGCATTGCCGTCATGAGTTTATTCCCGTATGGCTTGAACTCATGGATAAAGACGAGTTGGAAAAAGAGATCAGGCGTTCGCAGATCCCGAAGGCTTCAGACCCTCGTTCCGTAAAAGAGCGAAACGCCTATGCGGAATGGCAGGCGGAGCGCAGGCAAGTGTATAACGAGCAGGCTTATTTCGAAAAGGCACGGCAAACCCTTGGTCCTTCGATGCCTTATAAAGACATCGGCGCGTTCCGCCGCTCGTATCGCGCGAAAGAGGGCAGCCTTGCGCATAGGCGCAGTCACAATTTGATCAATGATTATCAGATATGGCGGCGATACAGGGAAGAACTCGGGAAAGGCAGTTTGCCGAAAACTCTTGAAAAATATCAGGAAATCGTGTATAATAAGGATGATAAAGATAACCTGGATCATTACATAGCGGCGCGGCGTAGAGGAAGCGTTTCAGCGGTGGTAGGCTTTTCGGATTGGCAAAGTATGAATACACGGTTGTGTGGTTTATTGGTCGGGCAAAAGGCAGTAAATGGTGTAATAATCAGGGGTATTAGCAAACACTTTGTTGATAGGGTGATAGGAACTATTTATCCACAGGGTCAAAACAAGATTAAGCATGAGGGCGTTTCAGTTAAACAAATTCAAAATGCTGTTTTACAGGGGAAAGAGATACAGACCAAGACTGACTCGCGAGGAAGAAAGAGTACGTTGCTTTCTCTTGAAGGTATATGTGATGTAACAATAAATTCAGAAACAGGGGTGTTGATTCAATGCAATCCAATTTCAAAATAACGCAAAGTCAAAAGGATCAAATAAAACCATTTATTGAAAATATAGATGAATATGAAAGTAAAAGGACACTAATAGATCTTTTGCATGAACTTAATCTGGTTATAAGTGGGGAACTCGATGAAAATTACGAGGATACGGAAAACAGTTTAAAATTACAAAAGATATATGATGAATTACTAAAACAAAACGATTAAAAGAGCACGGTTTGCCGTGCTCTTTTGATACGAAAAACGAGGCAAAGCGAAGGCTTTGCCTTTTTTGATGCCCAGAGCAAGGCAAGGCGTAAAAAGGTCGGTGCGCATAAAAAATCTGACGGGAGCGACCCCGTAAAAAGCGTAGGAGGAATTTATGAAAAGGCAGGAACTAAAGGCATTGCTTCACGGCGTTGAAAATGCAGGAGAGATCATTGATCAAATCATGGAACTCAACGGCGCGGACATTGAGAACGCGAAGAAGGCAGCAGGCGGCGGAAATGAATCGCTTAACCGCGAAATTGAACGTCTAAAGGGTGAAAATAGCAATCTTGCTATGCAACTCAAGGCGTACGAAAAAGGCGGTGAAAAGTATATTGACGCGGCAGAATTCGAGCGTTTGAGGACTTTTGAAACGGACACGCTTACAAAGCAAAAACGCGACAGCCAGTCAAATGCGGTCAAGGCATTGCTTAAAAAGAACAATGCGCGGGATGATATGCTTGACTTGCTCATGAATGGAGTATCACTTGACGGCGTCGAAATTGCAGAGGATGGGACCGTAAAAGACGGGGATAAACTTGTCGCAAAACTGAAAGAAAAGTATTCTGCAGGCTTTGCGGCGGAATCGGGCGGTTCCGGCGGGGCTCCGTTTACACCACCCAAAAGCGGCGATAGTGGGGAAGGTGGTTTTAATTTCGGTTTTACACCGATCAGATCAATGCCGCAAAAGAAATAATTTAATTAAAGGAGATTTATTATAATGGCAGCTCTTAACTATGCAACCCAGTATGCCCGTGAGTTGGCACAGGCATACCCTTATGTACTTTACTTCGGTCGTCTTTACTCGACCGAAAACAATGGCCGGTATCGTTGGGTAGACGGCAAAACGATCGCAATCCCTACGCTTTCCACAACCGGTCGAGTTGCGGCAGATAACGATACAATTGTGTTGGCAAAGCGCAACTACGACAATGCGTGGGAAAATAAGACGCTCTCTTTCCATAGGAAATGGAGCACTCTTGTTGCGCCTACGGATATCATGATGACCAATCAAGTGGCGACGATTGCCAATATCACCCGGGTATACAACGAATATCAGAAATTCCCGGAAAAAGATAAATATCTCGTATCCAAAGTATATGCGGATTGGGCAGCGCAGTCTATGACGGCAGGAACGACGGCTCTTTCCGCGACGAATATTTTGCAGACGATCGATGCAGATCTTGAAAAATTTGCAGAAAACCGCGTTCCAAAATCCGGCGTTATTTTTTATTGCACGCCGACGGTCAATAAGATCCTTAAAGAAGCGGTCACGCGTTATATGAACGGAACCGATTCTACTCTTCGCCGGTATATTGCTAACTTGGACGATATGGAAGTCGTTGAAGTTCCTTCCGATATCATGAAAACCGATTTTGATTTTACGGCAGGTGCCGTCGTTGAAGAAGACGCAGATCAAATCAACTACTTCATGGTACATCCGACGGCAGTCATTACGCCTGAAGTATATGCTTTTTCGCAGATCGATGAACCGTCTGCAATGTCGGAAGGCAAGTATGTCTATTATGAAGAGTCGTTCGAAGATGTCTTTATCTTGAATAACCGCAAAAACGGTATCGCGTTTAATATTACGCAATCGGCATAATGATACAAGATTGACATAAGGAGGCATTTTATGGCAAGTGAAATTATCAGAGTACGCCGGGCAAATATGACGCTGCGTGTGCCTGTTGATATGAAAGATTCATATCTCGCGCAGGGCTATGACGTCATCGGTGCAAATGGCAAGATTTTGGAACACAATACCAAGACGGTAACGCCTGCGGAATACAAGGCGGCGTTGGACAAAATCGCAAGGCTTGAAGAAGAACTTGCAAAAATGAAAGCGCGCAGAGCGTAAAAAATACAGAAAGGGCGGGGATATTCCCCGCCCGAATGTATATAGGAGGGAACTATGCTCGAAGTCGGAAAAAATACTTATGTTACGATTGAGGAAGCGACCGAGTATATAGAGGAGAATTATTCTCCGAAAAATATTTTGCGAGCACATTGGGATGTGTGTCCGGATGAGTATAAAGAACAGTATTTGCGCAAAAGCATGATTGAGATAGAATCTCTTCCGTTTGTCGGGCGGAAAACGATTTGGACTGGGCCTTTACAGTTTCCGCGTACACTTATGAATGCGCCTCTTTATGTGATGCACAATCCGATATATCTCATGTACAACAATAATGCGTATGAAGTACCGCTACAGGTCAAGCAGGCAGAAATCGAAAATGCACTCGGAATTATCAAAAAAGAATATAGACCGACATCAAAAGCTGTTGTGCTTGCTGCATTGGGACTTGTTCCGGCATTTTCAGAAAATACATCCAAACTATCGAGTGAACGAGCTGAAGAACTTCTAAAACCGTTCCTCGGCACGATAAAGGCTTAAGGAGGGGGAAATATGGCAACGGTAAGCGAATTATATCAATATCCTGTCGCTTTGGACTCAGACGAGTTTTTAAACAATACAGGTATTGATTTACGGGAAGAATTGGATGGAGATGATGGTGAAAGAAAAGTCATTAATTTCTTAAATACGATTCATTCTCTTATTTACGATAGTTTGATCTATTCTACCGGTAGCAAAACGATCAAAAACTTGATAATCAAAGGATTCGCGGAAGATTTGCAAAATGATATAAAAAAAGCCCTTATCATACAAGGGCAGTACATTTTAGATAATGGCGATATATCTCTTTGGAATGGAACGGTAATTACGGCAAACACTACGGCGGATGTAAAAGAAAGTAAAATAATATATCAGAAAGTAATAGCGCCGGCGGCGGTCGATTTGCTTATGAATACAGCGCCGCCGTTAATATATATGGGGGAATGATTTATGGCATTTCCTATTAAATACGATATGCATTGTAAACTGATCGACTTAGAAACAAAAAAAGAGATCGATACATTTAAAGCGCGCCGTGTGAGGGAAAAACGTATCGATGCAGCGTTCGAGGCAGGAAACATTGCCAGCGGAGGACAAACGTTTGCGATTGCAACAGCAAAAATATTGGATTATAAGCCGTTTGCCCAACAGGTAATTTGTGAAGGTCTTACTTTTATTATCGTGGCTTATCAGCCGATGACGCATATACAGGCGGGCAAAACTTGGTCGTCTAAACGGCAAAATAAAGAAATTGTTTTGGAGTTGGAATAATGAAGATTACACGAGCAATGCTGCAAAATAAACTTTACGAAATATTCCAATCCAATTCTCCGGTGCGGCAGAGCGGCGGTGCCGTCGGAAAACGGGGGACAAATTTATACTCGCCTTATCCGGGGAATTTGAAAAATAATGGTATTTACATGACTTCTTCCGGGATCCGGCTCGACTATAATAAAGTCGGTTATATCGGATATGCAAACAAGTATAGCAAAAAACCCGGATATATAGAAAAGTCAATAAACGAATTTTTACAATGGCTTGTATCGCTTGGAGGGCGTATTACATGATTGAGTTACAATATCTTGCAACAGAATATAACAAATTACTTGGAACCTCTGATTTTTTAGTGTTTTTAAACACCAATAAAATCCCTGATGATTCAAACCCGAAAACGATCTGCACGCTTTTAGCTTTGAGAATGCCTTTTGCGATTAATGATGCAGATGCGGAAACGATCAATGTTACAATCACATGTGATTTAATTGCATCAGATACTGAAATACGGGATAAGCGCCTTGCGATGATCAAGGGCATCCTCGGTTGGGTCGGGTTTCAGATACATACACCGGATGGAGAGATCTATAATTGTGATTCGTTTTTAGAGCAACAGCCGTCAGGGAATCCCCGTATTGATTCGGGGGTTATGATTCAGCAAATCACAATTACAGGTACTTGCCTTGTATCCAATGCCCAAACAGGCGCATTGGTTTCCAATAGAATACAGACGTTTATCAACGACGATGAGGTAAAACTTGTATCGGGTACGCCTACCATACAAAAAGGAACGGATGATGTGTTTAATCTTTCTGATACCACGTCATTGACAGAACTTTTTACTATTTCCCGTACGAATACTGTCGAATATACGATCTTATATCGTGGGCTTGATATCGATAAAACTTTTATCAAAATACTTGAAGGGGAAACAGATGAGATAGATCAATTATTTACCGTTAAGCGAATATATCCATGGAATCCGGACTATACATTTACTAATACGATGAAATTGACCGGAGGAAACATTATACATCAAGCCGGGGCGTTTTTAACATATCATATTATCCTTCAAAAGGTGGAGGAAGAAGAGGATGCCGATACCTAACACAGGTGAATTAAATATCAATGTTTTATTTAATGGCGAGGGTGGTTCTCCGACGACAGATCAACAGGCGGGGAATCCTTCCGCGCCTACAAACATAGGACAGCCGAATGAATCTGATCCTATATCCGCGGGAAGCAATACCGTGGCAGTTTCTGCCGGGGTCAATGTAGCTATGTCTTTGGGCAAGCAAGCAGTGGATACTGCCGTATCAAATATCGGATTGGCGACGGGAAATAATTACGCGCAGTCGCGTATTCAGGGCACAATTTCGGCTTTTTCGACTATTGCAGGGCTTGCTGCATCTGCGGCAAATCCCATAACGTTTGCGGCCGCGGCAGGCTCTCTTATCATTTCCGGTGTTTCGCAGGTGTACCGTACGGTTAAAGAACGACAATGGGATAACCGCCGCGCCGCTCAATATTCTGTTTTATATGGGTTTTCAAGTGAAGAGGGTAGATAAATTTTTTTGGAGGATAGGAAGTATCCTGTTAATAAATAAAAAGGGACGGCATTAGCGGCGTAGCGATAGGGATTTATCGCTACGCCGCAACTATATTTGCCCTACGGCAAGTTATATTGCTAACGCAGTTATATTTTGCTTTCAGCAAAGTGTTATTTCTCTATTCGAGAGAAGTTAAGGCAAATATAATATAACTTCGGCTGAAAGTCGAAATATAACTTTTAGACTTGTTCTGAAAATATAACTGTTTGCAAAGCAAACAATATCACTTTACTAAAAACTCAATTTATGGTATAATAACTACATGAGTGAAAGCATTATAAGAGAAAAAGCAAAAGAATTTGCAAAAAACATAGTATTCCTTACAAAGGAAATCAAGATAAATAAAAAAGAGAGTGTATTATCCAATCAATTACTACGTTCAGGAACAAGTATCGGCGCAAATATCCACGAAGCGCAATACGCACAAGGAACGGCAGACTTTATTTCAAAGCTAGAAATAGCATTAAAAGAATGTTTTGAGAGCGAATATTGGTTAGAACTATTATTTGAAACAGGTTATATAGAAGAAAAACAATATAAAAAACTTAATAACGATTGTGGGGTTATAAGAAAAATGCTAATTTCTTCTTGTAAAACCTTAAAGGCAAAAAATGATTAGCGTTTCAAAACATTACGATTTACTTATAGAAAACGGCAACGATCCTGTTTTAGACGGGAAATTATTATCCGAATATATGAACAAGTGGGATGGAGAAGAATTTATCAATCTTCTTGACTTGGATAAAAATAAAACTGTTCTCGAAATAGGTTGCGGTACGGGTAGAATTGCTAAAAAAATCGTTGATTTATGTAAAATATACGTTGGAATAGACGTTTCGCAAAAAACGATAAACGTAGCAAGAAATCATTTTAAGAAGGAAACAAACGCAACGTTCATTGACGGTGATTTTCTCAATTATGATTTTACTAAAATGTATGACGTGATTTGTTCCACATTAACTTTTATGCATATTCAAGATAAAGAATATGCTCTAACGAAAATCTTCAGTTTGCTAAAACAAGACGGCAAAGCGGTATTATCGATAGATAAAAATCAGCAAACTTATATAAATACCGGTTATAGCAGAATTACGATTTTTCCAGATACCCCGAATACAATATGTGGGCTTTTGAGACAGATAGGGTTTTCTAATATAGAGGTAAAGGAAATAGAATTTGCCCATATAATTAGCTGTATAAAAAATTGAAGTATAGCACACTATACTTTGCAAGCAATGTCGTGTGTTTTTGCAAAGCAAAAAAGACAAAGGGTAACAAAATTTGCTACCCTTTTACAATGTACTAAAAAATCCCTAATGGGGACGCGCTTTAACCGTCCTTTTTATATAACAATATAAAGCTGATTTAATTCTTCCCGATCGGGATTGCGCTGTATAAATTGAAACCCTTTAGAAGTATAGTAGGGCAAAAGTTCATCTTTGCAATCGAGATAAACAAGACGACCGCCGATGTATGCTTGTGCGTTTTTTATGTATTGGATAGCAAGTTCAAGCAGCTTTGCACCAGTCCCTTTCGGCGTAAGATCGTTTCGCGCAAGCTGTCCTATCAAGTACGCTGGGACTTGATTATCTGTTTTCCCCGAGAGTCTCTTTTTTGTTCGGTTAGATATATCTCCTTCAAAAGAGAATACTTTCAGAGCCAAAGAGAAATACCCGTCTAATTGAAGATGTCCGTCTTTGCTGGCTTTATCGTTGAAAAGCAAAAAAGTGGCAGCTTGTTGATCTCTCTCAAATTGGACAGCCAAGTCTTTTAAAAAATTTTGAACATCTATATCTCTTTCGCAGGAAAACGAAGATAAAGCCCCTTCTACAGAGGCTTTATCTATAAAAGGATTTTCAATTACTTGTCGGAGCGGTAAAACCATTTACGCATAAACTCCTCTTGCTCTTTTGTAGGTTGGCAGGAGGTAGGTTTTATTTCGGAAAAAGCTCTATGCTCACTTGCTAAAGCGTCGCGGATTTCCTTGCATTTAGCAGGGTCTTTGACAACAACAACATCTTGTTCAATTGTAACAGTAGCCATTTGAAACACCTCCTTATAGTTATTCTTGCAATATGCAGTATTAGTTTGTCAAAAAGATATACTTTATACACAGAGTGTAACACAAAATTCTTGATTTGTAAAGTATTTATTTAGAAAAATATTGACAACTTTATGTCTATTATATACTATGCGGAGGAGAAAAAAAACTATAACTGCCAAAAAAAAGACGGTTATTCACCGTCTTTTTTGTTTGCTTCTAATTCCTGTACGCGCTTTTCAAGTTCGGCTATGCGTTCAGATTTTGTTTGAATATTAGGATGGGTTGATTTATAATGTATATAAATATTTATTGCAAGAACAATAGTACAAAATATAAATATTATAAAGCCTATATAAAAAGCTACATGAGGAATAGTTGTTAAAATTTCATCACTATAATCATCAATATGAGAAAAATTAAATTCTTTGGCTTTACTTACGATATATGATACTATAAAAACGAATGAAAGGATAGAGCAACTACACGATAAATTTAAAAAGATTTTTTTCTTTTTTATTAAGTAACAAATGGATAAAAGTATATATGCAACAACAAAGACAACAATCAAAATATTGAATATGTCATGCATGTTAAATAGTATACCTTTTTTTATTTGATAATTAATTACTTTATTATCAATAATAGTTTTATAACGATCGCCATATCGTATATAAGTAAATTTTAAAGTATACATGGGAGAAAAAAGCATTACAATGTATAAGATAATGGAAATCAAAGTTATCCACAACTGATATTTAATTACGAATGATTTCAGTCTATTCATAATTCCCTCCTAAATCAATTATATCACGGAGTTAAAGAAATTTCAATAAAAATCCTCTAAATTATTTCTTTACTTCATTAACTTTTTAATATATAATGTTTATGGAGGTGTGTTTATATGAAAAAAAACAGAGTAAGGACAATTACGACAATTTATACGATTTGTTATACTATTGAGTTAATTTGCATGATCATCTATGCGATCATGATGGGCTCAAGGGCAGATTGGGTGAATCTGATCATAGCTTTTGTTTTGTCTACCGTCAATATGGTATTGCTTTGGTCGTTAAGCGAGGTGATCGACAGAGTAAATGATTTGGAAGAGATATTGGAAAAGAAAGAAATCATTCCCAAAAGAGATCGCTTTGACGGTAAAGAAGAAGATCCGCAAAACATGCGGATATGCAAATCCTGCGGATATCAAATATTTCCGGAAGATGAAAAGTGCAGGAATTGCGGCGCGAAAGTCGATAAAGAATAGAATGAAGAATAAAAAGCACGGTTGCCGCCGTGCTTTTTTCATACAAAAAATTTAAAGGAGCGGAATGCATGATAAAGTCGCATTTGGAACTGTATCTCAATGGGCAATGGAAATCGTACGATATATATAATCAATCGATTTTCGATGAACGCTGTGACGGGCAAATTAAAAGCGCCATGTGTTATATTATCACAACGGAAAAAACACGTTTTAAACCAATGCGCAAGGCAAAACTTGTTGTAGAGGACGGAACAACGTCAAAAACTTTTTATTACTTTGCATACTTTAAAAGTCAACAGCGCGGCCCCAATTATTGGTGGCATGAAGTAACATTGATCGACGTTGCCAAAAAGGTACAGGGTCAGCTTATAGACGGGATGCGCGTCGTTCAAAATGAAAATAATTCGATTACGCTATATGACACTTTCAAACGCTTGTGCGACACAACACAGTTTCGCCTGACGTCGGAAAGCAATTTTTATACTCCGACTTTATCCAGTACCATAATACAGATCATGCAAGCAATTCCTTCTCCGGAATATTCTTGGTCATGCCGTACGCTCATGTGGGAATGTTTAAAAGAGATTGGTATAGATATGGGCGGGTATTTCCCTTCCGTGGCTTTTGGGGATAACGGGGAATATATCTTATCGTTCTTTCAAACCGATAATATCACGAACACGATAACCGAGTTAAAATATATTTCCATTGCCGAAGGGTATGACGCTAACCAAGTCTGTTCAGAAATCGATACGGATATTGCCAATATCATTGCAACCAATCAGGGTACGGCAAGCGTTGTATTTCCAAGTCAAAACGGATGGATATCACCGAGAACGGATGATGTGCAGCTAACGACGGATAATTGTGAAATACAAATACCCAATGTAATAGAAAAAATAATACGAATTTGGGTAAAAACTGAGGGGATTTCTGTTCAAATTGAAAGTCTCGATCTTGATGTATATGTGGATTTGCAAGAGTTATTGGGAATAGAAAAATTAGATGTAACAAAATATATTCCTGAATATAAAAAATATAATTCATTAGAAACCATTGGGGCAGGGTACACTTTATGGGAAACGGATTTATATAAAAACAATACATGTTATTGGACAGAAGATTCTGGGAATATTACCCTTGTACCAGAAACGTATTGGATTGGAACACCGTTTAGAAAACCTGCTTTTTTAAATATTATCACAGCCTCTGTTTTTAATGCTTATGGGACAGGGAATTCTAATAAAATCTCTGTCAATGGGGAAGAAGTTTCATTTTTTGGTCCAAGGGAAAACACTGATCCAAGAAATCTCCAATTCCGCGTAGAATACATCCCGCGGGATTCTTCGACAAAAATACGCGCGGTAAAGCAAGAGAAATGCGATTACGAATATGTATTGCCATATAATCAACGAGCGGAAATCGTTGACGCGCCGTCGCTTGGGCAAGAGTTAGATAAATCTGTCAATCAAATGGGCGTAAACTATATTAAAACAGTGCAAAAATACAAAACTCTTGACGATATACTGCCGATCGGTACGGCGTATATAGACGGTGCGGATACTTATATTTTAACGGTCAATGAACATGAGCAGATATCGAACAAAAACATCACGGTAACGCATTCCTTTTCAAAAAACTGGTCAATGCTGTCGGAATATTTGAAGCAAAATAAACAGTATCGAAACACGAATATTCCGACGGATATACTTGTAAGAAATCTGCATTATCAAGATTTTATCGAGTTATCTGAAACGAAAAGTGCCAATTACAGCGGATTTCTTTCTGTAAGCGGGCGATCTTATATTTCGAAAGCACTTTCCGGCGGTGTAACAAGCGTCAACACGGAAATAAACAATATGTGTATTTATAGAGGAGAGGGGACGACAGAGGGCGTAATTGTTTCCTGCTCCTCTTTTGCTGTAAAGAAATCGCTTGTATTTTCGGGAAAGATGCAAAATAATTTGACGGCAAGCAAGAAAGTAGACCCGGATAATGATTATTATTGCCAAGACGTTTTATATACGGATGAAAACGGAGAGATAGAAACCGGCAGTATTTTATTAGGCGTTGGGATTCTCGGCACAAGTCTGAATGCGAATAGTCTGCCGGAATCGAATACTTATGAAAACAGGTTAAATCAAACTCTTGCGAGCGGAGTATTTAATTTTGAAAAATCATCTGCGGAGCATATTAACTTTACATACCAAATTCATTTTGTAAGCGAAATGCCCGATATCGTTATAGGGCACATGTTGGCTGAGAGCTGTCCTTTGATTCAAGACAGGACAGAGTCGTTGACCTATCAGCTTTGGGGCTTGAAAAAACCGCTTTCCAAAATGGCAACGGTCGTGAATTCCGTGGTCGGGTCAAAAGTTGCAGACATTAACAGCAATAATATGTTAAATTATTGGGCTGTAACAGATGACAGTATTTTGCTTACGTTAAGCGGAAAACTGCCGTCCGACAGTATAGGTTGGGCAATTACGGATGAAAACGGTCGGCTTTATCTTGCGCGTAACAGCAAACCGAATGAAAGCCAAACGATCTATTTTAACTATAAGCACAAATATCATGAACAAGATTAGGCGGGTATACCGTCTTTTATTTTTGTAAGGAGGACAAAATGCAAATCAAGTTATCGGATGATGGGTCGATTACTTTTTTAGACGGGAACAATATCAACCGAAACACTCTGAACAGAAAGAGGCTGATCGTTACGCTCGAAACGGAGCTTGCAACGCGTGAAAGCCTTTGGGTGCAGTTCGGAGATTCACAAGACTTTGAAGATGAAGAAGCGGAAATACTGGAGCCGGTCATGCTTGCCAAAGAAACAGACGGGAGCCGCTATTTTACTCTTATTCCTGCAGAAGTTGTGCAAAAGCCCGGAACATGGTATATGACCTTAGCTATCCGAATGTATTCTACGGACGATACGACGTTTTCAGAACAGCTTACAAGTGAAAAAGTTTCATTTGTAATCAACGATAGCTATCCCTTGGAGGATGGGGGTTATGTTTCGAATGGTACGGTTGCCAATGCGTGGAATAACACCATTGAAATCGAAGATGCGCTCAAAAACGGAAAATATCCCGCAAGGGCGTTTCTCGATTGGGTTTCCGATGTCACATATAACAAAGACGAAATCACGTTTTATCCGATTGGGGATTACGGGGTATTTGTCCAGTCGCTCATAGACGGAAACAGCAATCACCCGCCATATGAGGATGGAGAGCTTAACAGTACCTATTGGAAAGTGGTCGCAGATTTAAGCGGCATGTCGGCGCAGGAAACGATCGATCAGATATTGCTCGGTTCCACAATTTCGCATGTAGGGACTTCTTCATCGACGCATCCGAACACGATCGAATTTTATGGCACGGGAGTTATCAACAACGAGCAAGACCTGCAGTTGCACATGATTCTTCCGGTGAAAGCGGGCGAAGGCATTCAATTTACTGCAGACGATACCGAAAACCGAATCGTGATCAGCGCAACGGGAGGAGGGGGCGACACCAATCCTGAGATTCCCGACCCGACGGAAGCGGACAGCGGAAAAGTGCTGGGCGTATCGGAGGAAGGGAAATATGTCTTGTTAAATCCGGGAACGGCAGGGCAGCTTGTAACGTTGGTGTGCCTGTCAAACTTGGTAGGCCCGGATATCCCTACGGATAATCAAGGGTTTTCCTTCCCGCAGTCATTCTTCAACCGTACGCCCGTGGTCAACGACGGCTTTACGGCGATCTATCATTTGACTTCCGGCGGTGAGGTATTGGCGACATACAGCCTTGCCTTAGTAGTCATATCCGTCAGTGAGGCAAGCGGCGTCAATGCGCAGGTGCGCGACGTTATCGATATTACATCCACGGGAGGCGGCACGGGCGGTGATGGTATCGAGAATAACGAAGTCATCGTGCAGTACGACACGCTTCCGACGGCAACGGCGGACAGTCCCGACTTTGTGCAAACCCCTGACGGGACTTTGTATAGAAAAAGCAAACGCGAAAGCGCTGCAGGGGCTTATACATGGAATAATACGCCCACTTCTCCGACTGCGGCGATAAATGCATCGATCGATTTTACCTACCAAGGCGCAGCGCAAACATCGATGAGTATCGGCAGTACGGGCGGTATAGTGTCGATAGCATATTACCCCGCCGCGTTCCTATATACCTCGGCGACGGGTTGGGGGAGTCTGTCTAAGGATTTCACGATACAATCGGACGAAATCCCCGCGGATTTGGCGGAGTATCTGGGCACGAATGCCACAAGGCAGGGAGCCGCTACCATACTGTACAGCTATGAAGTGGTGGGCGGCGCAGATATTACATTTGCGACGAATGAAGAAATAGACGCATTGTTTACCGAAACACAGGCGCCGACGGTGGAAACATCGCCGAACAGCGCGGGCGGCACGACATATAATATCACATTGTGAGGAGACGACATGTTTACAAGGAATTATAAAGTATTCGAAATATCGAACAAACTCAATTTTACGCTCAAATGGGCGAATACGGAAACATCTAAGCAGGATTATGCGCGTTATAATTTGGTGGCAAGTCCTAAAGATATAAATGGTTCTACAGATTATGTTTCTGTGGATGAAACAGTTTATACGGGTGCCTATAAGTTGGTTCGGTGGCATAATAATGCGCTGCCGACATCGACCCTTAACAATGACAGTTACCTGTTGTTTGGAAGCAGTACGACAACGCCTACAATAGACGATTATCAAATGGAGGATGCCTTTGGTGCAGATACCCTGCAATATGTATCGCAGTCTACATCGAGCACAATAAATGACGAAACGCAGACATATCAATTGATATTTACCAATACGCTGCGTAATATAACGAGCAGCGATATTACAATCAAAGAAGTCGGGTATATCAAGGGGATTTACAGCTTAGTAAACGGCGAGGGCTCGAACGTGAGCAACCCACATTTCCTGTTTTGGAGGGAGGTTCTCACAACGCCGATTACGATCGCGGCGGGCGCGACAAAGACGATCACCACTGTAATTACATTCTAAAGAGGTGAAAGCAAATGGCAGTAAATAAAGTCATGCTGAACGAAAGCACGCTGATAGACCTTACCGCGGACACTGCGACCGTAGAAGATGTGGCGGAAGGCAAAACATTTCATTTGGCAAGCGGTGAGCAAGCAGTAGGCACAGGCACGGGCGGAGGCGGTGACATATCATACCCCGCTATGACCATTGTAGACTTGTCCGAAGAAGGCGCTAACGGGCAATACGGAGCAAATTTTCAAATATCTATTCCAACGATGCAAATCAGCTTTACTGCAGTAGATGCAAACTAAGGAGGCAAAAATGGCAGTAAACAAAGTGGATTTAAATGGAGAAACGCTTATCGATCTAACGGCAGATACGGCAACAGCAGAGGACGTTGCAGAGGGAAAAACCTTTCATCTTGCGAGCGGAGAACAGGCTACGGGGACAAGTACGGGCGGCAGTGACAGTGATCTCGGTATCATTGAAGCAATGGACGAGCCTTTGCCGACTCCCGAAGAAACCGACCCTTATGTGGTTTATGACAATGATGATTTGTCTGCATATGTTCGAAAGGTACGCCAAACATCTGCAAACACGATTTATCCGCCGAATGAATCGACTCTTTATTATGCTGTTATTTTAGGTACGACTGGCTCATCTTTTAGCGGGCAATATAAAATTGTTTGGGCTTCTCAAGAAAAAATCACTTTCAGTGGTGGAGGAAACACGACTTATCCTGCATCATACGAGAGTGCGGAGGTAAGAAGTATATCGTATTATTCCACGGAATCTTATACTTCTATTGATGAGGCGGAAGCAGCTATAAAGTCGAATACTACGCCCTATACGCAAGCAACCAGTTTGAGATATTTTTATAGAACCAATACTTCATCGATATATTTAAGCAATCCCGTTGTAAAGACCAATATAAACGACACAATTTCTTATGTCAGCAGACTTGAACCAAGTAGCATGTCGTCATCTATAAGCGCAACATATACAGACACAAATTCATACAACCCGTTTAGCGGGTATATCAGCGGGTCTGTGACAAACCATTATTCCAAACTTCTTGACAGTGAAGATATTCCATTGCCAACCGATGATGATGACGGAAAGGCTCTTGTTGTGCAAGACGGTAAAATAGTCTACGAAAATATTGTATCGCTTCCGACACCCACCGCTTCCGACGCGGGGAAAGTACCGACCGTGAACGCGGCAGGGGACGCTTACGAATTGCAAACGCCGCAATCGGGGGGAGGCGGCAGATACCTGCATACGATCTATTTTGAAGATTACGGAATGTACCCGTATTTGAAGTTTTATTCGGCAAGTTCATCAAAGATAACGTCGGGGACTACAGGCGAAAAGCAGAGTGCTTTCAGCTCGGTAGAAGGTTCTGCTCTTTATATAGTGAGTGACGGGGAAATGTATGGCGGAGTGCTTACATGGGATAGTGCAGCCTCTGCGGCGAAAGCTATATATTTCAACGGTTCGGGCAGTGCAACTGCATTGAGCCTTTCAAGTATATGGGGCGAGGAAACGAGCGAAGCGTAATTTATATCACTTTAAAGGAGGACAAACATGTCAGACGAAACAAAGGCGATCAGTCTTGAAAATCTAACAGAATTTAAGGAAAAATGCGATCTCGCATACGAACCGCGGAAGAACATACCTACGCCGACATCATCGAACAACGGACAAGTTCTCGGCGTGGAGAACGGTAATTTTTTATTTGTCAATCAGAGCGGCGGAGGAGGCGGAGGTGATTATACGTTGCCTGTGGCTTCACCGAACACGCTCGGCGGCGTAAAGCCCGTTGCCAAGACGGACGATATGACGCAATCGGTAGGAGTAGACAGCAACGGGGCGCTATGGACGGAGCCGTCCGACGGCGGCATTGGCGGGCTTGGCACCTTAACATGGAATACGGCAACCCTGACGGCAAGCAGCACGGGCACGCAGATCAATTTGAGCGGCGTTTATATCTGTTATATTCTCGCATCGGAGAGCGGCAGTCCTGTATTTCTGCTCAACTTCGGCGTATGTTGCTTCAGAACGGGGTCGAGTTATAACAATACATATCAGTGTGCGATTTCGATCACGTCAGATTCGCAGGCAACGCCGAATCTAAGCGAATTAGTTTCGATTTCCTATCAGGGCAATACGATGTATTTAGGGAATGCGAGCAGCATCGGTGTAGACACGTTGACCCTGTATTATGCGAAGATCGCCGATCTATAAGGAGCCGACATGACGAGAGAAACGATCATAGTCTATCCACAGCTCGGCGTGCGGGAGACAATCATTGAAGAAATAATAGAGGAGGACGAAGAATGAAAACCATACAACTGAAACAGCGCGGCATAGGGCGGTACAGCGATGTATCGCCTTTTCCTTTGGGAGATTTAGAGATTGAGATTGTCGGCATACCGAACATCTCGGCAGAATTCCGCTATGTCGCCAAATGCAACGACATCAAAGTCGCGGAGCTGACGGTAAGCGCGGCGAAAAGCCGAGTGACGATCTCGCAGGACAAACTGACGGCGGGGCGCTTTTCCTGCGCTGTGCAACAGTACAACAAGGGAGTGATGACGAAAATCTTTTTGATCGAAGAATTGCTCATCACGGAAGTCAACGGTACGCTTGCGGCAGACCCCGAAATCGAACAAATGCGGCGCAAAATCGCGGCGCTTGCCGAATCATTCGAGGAGGAGAAAAAAGCCCGCAAAACCGCTGAAACAGAAATGAAAGAGGCGCAGAAATATGCGCATGAAGTTGCGGCGGGGCTTTTGAAATTCGCCTACGAAGATTATCGTGAAAACGTGTATTTGTCGGGCGGAACGTTCGAAGAGTTCTTGAACGCATACGGCATCGAAACCAAGGGCTTTACCGAGGAAGAAATTAAAAACATGAAAGGAGAATAACCATGACCAAAGCACAAAAACTCATTGTATCTTTATTGCTGATCGCCGCGATCTTATTTGCTTTTTTTACCTTTGTGCCGCTTGCATTGGCGGAAGAATCGCCCGACGGCACCGTCACGGAAGAACCGTCCGAAGATGTTCAGGAGCCGCCGCAGGAGAGCGGGGAAGGGCAGACGCTCGTAGATCAGTTCATCCAATCGCTAAAGGATAAATACGGGGCGGATTATGAGCGGTATTATAATTTTATCATAGAGCAATGGGGGAGCGTGGAGGAGTACCTTATTGCCATGGGCGAAGATTGGCCCGAAGAGGCACAGGATAGCTGGAATCGGTTTGTGGCATGGCTGGACAGGTATGCAGTCATTTGGGTACCTATCCTTGCGATCGCAATGGTGATCATCGTCTATTTCGGCGGCAAAAAGTTTATCGACAAGCGAATCTCGAATGCCGTGGATAAGAAGGTAACGCCCGTCAATGCAGAGCTGAATAAGCAATCGGCGGCACAGGCGGCGCAGATGAAAGCAATGCGGGCTTTGCTCGGGAAGAATGAGAAATTTGCAGAAGTTGCCAAAGAGTTGGAGAACCGGGAAAAGGAGCTGACGCAATGAGCAATTACAAGACCTATCGGAAAGAAAAGTGGCTGTACTTTATTTTGAGTATAGCCGCTTACTTTCTGCCGTTTGTCATCGTGACGGCATTCCTTTTGCCGATGACGGAAGCCGCCACGGGCGTCAAGTGGGGCATGGGCATGGCGGTGGTGCTTATCAATTCCCTGCTCTTTTTGTGGGGCGCGTTTCATGCGTTTACCGCGCATTTCCCCATGCTCAATATCGTGGCCATTCTGTTCCTTGCGCTCGCGGCGTTCTTCACGCTTGATTTCTTCCAAAAGTATGTCGGCATCTTTTATTGGATAGAGTTTGCGGCGGTGATCGGCAGTATCGCTTCCTGTATCTTTTGGGGAAAATTCCGCAAATATTCGGGCTGGAGCGAAAGCGTCAAAGCGATCGCCCGCAGCGGCATATTGAAAGGAGGGAATAATAAATGATAAAGGACGAACCCGCACGGGAATTTGTGCCAGTGCTGCGCCCGACGCGCTCGCATAGCTTTGCCGGGCTGTTGGACGGCATCACCCTGACCGTCGCCGCCATTTTGATCGTCGTCATTTTCATGGCGTATATGACGCACATCACCGTGGATTCGGGGGCGGGGTGGAGAGAGCTCGGGCTGAACAGTGCCTTGATGTATATCTGCACCGTTTCTTTTTACCTTTTGCTCCGTTCTTTCTCGAACCGGAAAGGTAAGCTGACGGAAAATTATAAAAAAGCGCGCGAGCGGGTGGAAATGAATAATAACAAGATCGTACAAAGCGGATATGCCCGCCGTACGAAAGAGTATTGCCGGGCATGGGAGGATGCCGAGTTGGACGGTGCCCGCGAACATGTCCTTGCCGATGCAGGTATCAAGCTCGAAGAGTTTAACGAAAAGTATCGGCAGTATACAAAGAAAGAGATCCTCGCCAAGTTCCCCGATCTCTCCGAATATCAGGTGCAAACGATCTTGCGCGCAAAAAAAGTGAAACGGCTCAAATACGACGAAAGCTATCTTTCCGTATACGATAAACACGGCCGGCGCGTGGCGCCTTCCGGCGGGTTGAAAGCGCGCGGAGTTAAGCGTATTCAGACGGCAACCACTTTCTTTACCACGGCATTGTCTTCCCTCTTTTCCGTATATATCGCCTTTGAGATCATTGCCGACCCGTCTTTTGCAACAGTGGTTACATGCCTTATAAAAATAGTCATCATTCTCGGCTTCGGCGCTTTGGGGATGATCGGGGGATATAACCTGTCTGCGGTACGGGAAGTAGAGGAAATGGGCGAAAAGGCAGACGAACAGGAACGCTATATGAAATGGTGCGACATGACGCCCGCAAAAGAGTTTACGGAACTGCCGTTGCCGGATGAAATTCCTCCCGAAAAGGAGATAGAGGATGCGGCCCCTATGGAAACGCAAGAACCCGATACAGAGGCTTTACAGCCAAATTGACGGGTTTTTGCGCCGCCTTGCATCAGCGCTCAAAGATTGGCGCAATTGGGTCATCTTTGCCCTCGTATACGCTGTAATGACTTCCCCGACATGGGTGGGATGGCTTTTGTATTTTATTACCGGAGATGCGGTGCACCTTACATATTCTTCCGCTTACATGGCATTTTGGGCTTTGCCGCTTACACCGCTTATCCCGCTTTGCATCGCCATTACGCTTGCTATTCGAAAATTAATAAATAAAAAAAGAGGGGATCATGATCGAACAAAAAAATTTTGAAGTAAATAATTGTACAGAAGAAGAATTGCTGTACCGATGTAAAAGTTTACATTTTTCCGAAGAAAACACTTTGCTTATAATCCAAAATTTGACGTCGGTACTTATGTACAGCTTGCAACAGACTGGCTCAACGATAAAGATGTAGGGGTCGGAAAAACGCTTCGATATTATCTTTTTATTGTGTGTGACTAAAGGGAAGAAAGGAACATTTTTTCAAACAAAAAACAAATCAAAAGTTATTAGAATGTTACGTTTCTAAAAACTATACAATATATTGTGTTACATTATTTTTATAAATAACAATATATTGTATTAAAAACAATCCCGCCTTCTGCGCCAAAAGAGCCTAAGCCGTGATCGGCTTAGGCTCTTTTGATTATAGGGCGGTGGTGGTTATTGATTTACCCCGAATTCTATCGCAAGGTCATATATTTTTGACTGCAGAGCACTGCCAAAATAATAGTACATATTGTCCTGTGCGATATAGCGGACAGACAGACTGAAGCGATTTTCCCCTTGGTTGATTATAATTCTTGTATTGTTGCCTGGGGGGATCGGGTGCGTACTGCCTTCCGAAAATTCCAAGGAAAAAATAATTGACATGATCTCTTCGATGTTGTTTCGTCCTCTATGATAAATTCATAATAGTCGCCGTCGTCATGATCAAATTTAACGGAAATGCTGTCCGTACCGTCTTGTGTCATTTCAGAAAACGCTGCAAATTCATTGATATTCGTGTAAATTTTTGTATGCTCCGCGCATGCGGCAGTCAGGCACAGCATCAAACAAATGATCGGAAGCAAAGTAATTTTTTTTCATAATATACCATCCCCCTGATATATATTAAACGGAGCAAGAGAACATTTTACTCACTTTTTGAGATCTAAAAATCCAATCAGTCAAAAAATTTCCCTTTGAAAAAGTTTTCGTTGCCGAGTTTTTTGGCAGTCAATTTAAAAATGACGCAGCCATCCGGGCAGACGATCTCTTTGCTGTATTTTCCGTCGCCGCCGATGTTTTCCAAATCGCCGCCGCTTCTGACCGCCTCCATGATCGGATACAGTATCATCATACATTTAGAACAAATGCCTTGCCCGTCTTGATTGACGGGGCAGCCATATGTGCAGGTGTAGGTGTCGCCGATCTCTTCTCCGTTGCGGCAATAGCGCTCTGCCTTATTGCCGCGGATATAGCCCGTAACTTTGATTTCAAATTCGTATTCTTCATCGTACCATTTTTTCATATAAAGACCTCCGTTATCTTGTAAGGGTAAGGATTCTTGCGCATCGGACGCAAAACGCTTCGGCTCAAAATTGTTGCGACTTGCACAAAAATGTATCGGCCATTAAAAAATTCTTGACGGATGATTTTCGTTATTGTATAATAAACGGCGAGGTTTTCGTGTAAGAAAAACCTTTCTTGTCGCTCCCCTTAAGGCGTAATGAGGGGAGTTTTTTATTTGTTTCCGTGTTTTTCGTAGTAGGGGATGAGAATATCGGCGGAAACGGCAATGGAACGGGTTTTGCCTCCGCCAAAAAGTACGGTATAAGCGCCTGCTTCCAATGCCTGCACCGTTCCGACGCCGAAAATGGGATGCCGCACCCGTTCGCCCGCGCGAAAGATCTGTATATTTGCATGCGCCGGCATGCAGCCCATATGCAGCTCGCTCTTTTGAATGTAACTTTTTGAGCGGGCGAGATGTCCTTCGGAAAACGTTCCGTCTATCTCCAGCAGCGACCTGTCGATATCAAATAAAAATCTGGAGGTGAGCAGCGCCCCGTCTACATGTGCGTCGAACCCTTCCGCATCGGAAAGGTATAGTCTGTCCTCCGCGCGCGTCAGGGCAACATAGGCGACGCGGCGCTCTTCTTCCATTTCTTCCTTGCTTTTGATCTTGCGGGAGGGGAATAAACCCTCGTTTAAACAGCAAACGAAAACGTTTTTGAATTCCAATCCCTTTGCCGTGTGTACGGTCATCAGTTTGACGCATTCTTTTTTGTCCTCTGCATCCGCATTGGCGATGAGGGAAATTCCGTTGAGATAATCTTCCGCATTCACCTCTTCTCCGGCAGAATCGACAAAGTCGCGCACGGATGCCTTGAGCTCGTTCAAATTGTCCAGCCTGTCCTGATTGCCGCACAGCATCATATATTCTGAGTAACCGCTCTTCTGCAAAATGAAGTCGAGCGCATCGGCGAGGTCGTGCGCTTTTAAAAATTCTTTTCCCTCGTCGACGGCGGCGATCAGTTCGGCTGCCTTGGTATTTCGAAACAGCGGATGTGCCGTTAAGGCGCGCAGTGCGTCCATGCGGCTGCATTCGCGTTCGCCAGCCAGGGCGTCGATCGCCGCGAGCCGCGTTTTGCCGATGCCGCGCGGCGGCACATTGACGGCGCGCTGAAAGGAAAGATCATCTCCGAACACGCACAATCTGAGATAGGCGAGCGCATCCTTGATTTCGCGGCGCTGATAAAATGCGATGCCGCTGAAAATGGTATAGGGGATCTTTTTGCGTACCAGCGCTTCTTCCACCGCGCGCGACATGTAGTTGCCGCGGTATAACACGGCGATATCGGCGTACGCCGTGCCCGCCGCGTGCAGGCGGGAGATTTCTTCTGCGATGGCGTCGCTCTCTTCCGTGCGCGAGCGCGCATGGCGGTAACGCGGTTTTGCGCCGCTTGGCCGAACGGCGACGAGCGATTTTTCCAGCCGGTCACGGTTGCGCGCGATAAGCGCATTGCACGCGGCAAGGATCTCGGGTGTAGAGCGGTAATTTTTATCGAGCACAATCGTCTTGGCGCCCGCAAACCGATTGCAAAATTCGTTAAAATAGCGCACGTCTGCGCCCCGCCAAGAATAGATGGTCTGGTCGGGGTCGCCCACGATGAACAGGTTTTTATGCGCCCCGGCAAGCAGGCGCGCCAGTTTATACTGTTCGCCCGAAACGTCTTGAAATTCATCTATCTGAATGTATTCGAAATGGTTTGCCCATTTCGCAAGAAGCGCGGGTCTGCTTTCGAACAGGTAAAGCACGAATTGGATCAGGTCGGCAAAGTCTAAAAAGAAATTTTTACGCTGATTTTCGAGATATTGCAGGATGACAAAGTGCATCGACTTTTTATCGCCCGCAAACGGCAGATCGGGCGCAGGTGTTTCGCGCTTGGGGTCGGTAAGATAGGGCACATAGTCGCTTTCCGACTTGTATATTTCGATGGCATCCAAGCATTTTTTAAAGGGGAAATTGCGCAGCGTAAGCCCGTTTTCCGCATAAATGCGCTGCAGAATGGTCTTTTGATCCTCCTCATCCAGCACCATAAAGTTGGAAGGATAGGCAAGGGCCGCAATTTCTTGTTTCAATATTTTATGGCAGGCGCTGTGAAAGGTCAGGATCCAGCCGCCCTCCTCATCGGGCATGTAAGCGCGAATGCGCTTGCGCATTTCCCACGCGGCTTTGTTCGTGAAGGTGACGGAAAGGATGTGCTCGGGCGCTACGCCCAGCACTTTGGCAATATATACATAGCGGCCGGTCAAAACCTTGGTTTTGCCGCTTCCCGCCCCGGCGGCGACGCGCACATAGCCCTCCGTTTCCTGCACGGCGGCTCGCTGTCCTTCGTTGAGCGGTGACAGCAGTCTGTCAAGTTCCATATTGCCCTCCGTTTTCAAACATTTGTTCGTATATATTATATACGGAACGGCACGAAAAAGCAAGGGGTTTAGCGGCGCTTGAATGTTTTTTATAATTTTTGCCGGCTATGTGCCGGGTCTATAGATTGTAGAGCAGTATCTACAAAACAGAGAGGGGCATTGATTGCCTTTTTATTCGTTTTCGGATACAATATAGCATATCAATGACGCTTGCGGGAGTCAAATTGAATGGAAGAGATCAAGGACAAAATCGTTGCGCGCAGAAAAGCGCTCGGTATGACGCAGGAACAGCTTGCACAAAAGCTGGGCGTCAGCGCCAAGGTGGTTTCAAAGTGGGAAACGGGTCGCAGTCTGCCCGATACAGCTTTTTTGTTCGATCTTTGCACGAGTTTACAGATAGCGCCGGAGGAATTGCTGGCCTGTACGCGTACAATAGAGGAAGAAAACACGGCTGAACACAGCATAGACAGGGGAGAGAATATGACCGGAATACACCGAGCGGACAGGGACATCCGCGTACGGCGTGTCTCTCCTTTTATATATGCCAATACTATTTATGTTCTGTCTTTGCCCTTGGCCGCGATCCTGTTCGGCGCGGGCATTTACCTCTTTATGATGGATTGGTACGGCGATAATATCGTTTTATCCGTCGTGCTCATGGTCATCGGGATCGTTGCACTGTTTGGTGGCATTGCGGGATTTGCGATTTTACGTACCAAGGCGTCGGAACGAAGTTCTTTAAACATGGATAAAAAGAACGCATTTCACCTTGCGGTATATACCTATATTTTGATCTGCATCGCAGCGCTCATTGTGGGGCGCAACGTCTTGCTAAAAGATTATGAGGGACAGGATCAAGTACTGTTTTCCGGCTTGGTCATCGGCGTTTTTATCCTGCTCACGCTCGTTTTTGCAGGTTTTTTGGGGTGGAACAAGCGCAGGAAGTAAAAGTCGATTTATAAGGAGAAAGAGCGTGCCGAGCATCGACACGCTGTATCTCATTTACAAATTTCTTGACGTTTCGGCCGATTATCTGCTCGGCTTGGAAGATTGAAGGCGCGGGGGAAAGCCCTTGCATTTTAATGCAAGGGCGGCAATTCGACGGTGCGCGTGGCGATATTCCTGCAAAACGCGGCGTCATGCTCGACGAATAACAGGGAGGGGCGGTATTCGAGGATCAGCCGTTCGAGCTGAATGCGCGATACGAGATCGATAAAGTTGAGCGGTTCGTCCCACACATACAGGTGCGCGGGTGTTGCCAGGGCAACCGCGAGCGCGACCTTTTTCTTTTGCCCGTCGCTGTATCCGGCTATGTCGCGCGAAAACAGATCGCTTCGGAGATTGAATTTATTCAGGATCGCCATTACGAGCGAAGGTTCGGCCCCGCGCGCGGCGGCGTATTCGGCCGGGGTGCCGCAAATGCCGCCGACATTCTGCGGAAGATAGGATATGCGCAAGTCGTTCGGCATCTGCACGATGCCGCTCTGTGCGGTCAGTTCGCCCGTTAAAAGTTTTAAAACGGTGGATTTGCCGCAGCCGTTACCGCCTTTGAGCGCGATACGCTCGCCCCGCTCCGCCGTCAGAGAGAGATCGCGCACGGCGTTTTTTTCTCCGTATGCAAAATTTATGTGAGTCAGAGAGCAGAGAGTCTGCGCGCGGAAGGAGAGTGGCGTCAACTTGAAATTGCCGTAAAACTCCGCGTTTTTCAGGAGGGAATGCTTTTCTTCGATCGCCTGTTCGCGGCGGCGCTCGGTCACTTTGGCGCGCTTTGCCATCTTTGCCGCCATGGCGCCGACGTACCCTTTATCCGGCCGCAGACCCGCGTTCTTTTGGTTCTTGCTCGCCTCTGTTTTGTCCGCCCAATCGAAAGTGCGCGCGGCCGAAGTTTCCAGCGCAGAGATCTGCTTTTGCAGACGCGCGCTCTTTTGCGCTTCGGCGTCATCGGCGGCGGTCTTATCCCGCCACCAATCGGAAAATTTTCCCTTCCGCAGTTCGTATCCTTCCGCGTTTAATGCGAGTACATGGTCGCAGCAGCCGTCCAAAAAATCGCGGTCGTGTGAAACGAGGATGAACCCGCGCTTGGCAGCTAAATATTCGCTGAGTTTTTTTCGTCCCGACTCGTCTAGGTGGTTGGTCGGCTCGTCGATGAGCGGAAAGGCGCCTTCCTTTGCGAACAGCGCGGCCAGCAGTACTTTTGTGCGTTCGCCGCCCGAAAGGGTGGAAAGCGGCCGCTCGAGCGCGTCCTCGCCGACGCCGAGTTTATGCATCTCCGCTTTCAATCGCCAAAGTTCGATGTCCGGTAAGGCAATGTGCAGGGCGGAAAGCGCGTCGAGCGATCTGTCGACGGTATAGGGGAAATATTCAAACTGTATTCCCGCGCCGATTTTCCCCGTGTATTCGTACTCTCCGCACAAAAGGCGCAGAAGGGTGGTTTTGCCCCGCCCGTTGCGCCCCGTAAGGGCAAGTTTCCAGTCGCTGTCGAGTACGGCGGAAAAATTTTCAAATATATTCTGCGCGGTGCCGGGATAGGCAAAGGTTAAATTTTGTATCAAAATTGCAGACATGGCAGCCTCCTTTGATCGGAATATTGTAACCGTGAGAGCCGCGGCAAAATAAAAAGAGCCGTACAGAAGATGCGGCTCTTTAAAAAAGTTGATCGGCTGATATAAAAAAATCTTCTGCGGCAAGGCGCGCCCGAACGTCGGCAACAGGGTGCCGATGAAGAGGTGTTTCATTTTTTATACGCAGAAGATATACATGGCTCCTCCCAAGATTTTTTATTATTATAGCATAGCGCTGCGCGTCTGTCAAGCGAAAGGGAAATCGCTGATTATCGGATAAACAATTAAAAACAGGGCACGATTATAAAATTGGGGGAGCAGGCATTGCCTGCTCCCCCAATTTGTTATTTAAGAGAAGATTACTCTTGGCTTGCAAGTTTTTTGTAACCTTCCAAACGTTCCTTGCTCTCTTCTTCGCTCTCTTCGAAGAGCTTTTCCGCAACGTCGGGCTGCGTCTTCTTCAAAGAGCTGTAACGCGTCTCGCCGAGGATGAACTCCTGATAGCTTGCGGTAGGATCCTTGCTGTCCAAAGTGAAGGGATTCTTGCCTTCCTCTTTGAGGGCAGGATTGTACCTGTAAAGCTGCCAATAACCGCAGTCGACCGCGCGCTTTTCCTCTTCCTGGCTCTTGCTCATGTTGATGCCGTGGTTGATGCAGGGCGCGTAGGCGATGATCAGCGAAGGTCCGTGATATTTTTCCGCCTCGATGAGCGCGTTGAGGAACTGCTGTTTGTTGCTGCCCATCGCCACCTGTGCGACGTACACATAACCGTAGCTCATCGCCATCATGCCGAGGTCCTTCTTTTTGACCCTCTTGCCGGAGGAGGCGAACTTCGCAACCGAACCGGTCGGGGTAGACTTGGAAGCCTGGCCGCCCGTGTTGGAATAAACTTCGGTATCGAGTACGAGCACATTGACGTCTTCGCCGGAGGCGAGAACGTGATCCAATCCGCCGTAACCGATATCGTAAGCCCAGCCGTCGCCGCCGAAGATCCAGATGGATTTCTTGACGAGGCAGTCTTTCGCCTTATAGATCTCTTTGCAGAGCGCATCGCTGTCGCAGCCGCAGTCTTTGCAGCTTTCCAGCGCCTTGACAAGTTTATCGGCCGCCGCTTTGCTGCCTTCCGCGTCTTCCATATTGGCGAGCCATTCTTCGCAGGCAGCCTTGCCTTCGGCATAATCCTTCCAGCCGTTTTCGGCAAGCTCTTTGACTTCCGCCGCGAGTTTGGTGCGCCTTGCGCTGTATGCGAGGTTCATGCCGTAGCCGAATTCCGCATTGTCTTCGAACAAGCTGTTCGCCCAAGCGGGGCCGTGGCCGTCTTTGTTGACCGTGTAGGGGCATGTAGGGGAGGAACCGCCGTAGATAGAGGAGCAGCCCGTCGCGTTCGCGATGACCATGCGGTCGCCGAACATCTGGGTGACGACTTTGACGTAAGGCGTCTCTCCGCATCCCGCGCAAGCGCCCGAGAACTCGAAGAGGGGCTGATTGAACTGGCTGCCCTTGACCGTCGTCCTCTTGATGGAAGAGGTGTCGGCCTGCTTGACTTCCTGCGAATAATCCCAGTTTTTGGAATCGGCATCGACTACGTCTTCCAACGGCACCATGACGAGCGCTTTGTTGCCCTTCATGCCGGGGCAGACATTCGCGCACACGCCGCAGCCCATGCAATCCAGAGGAGATACCTGCATACGGAACTGCGTGCCCTTCAGTCCGGTGGTGGGCTTGGTGACAAAGGTATCGGGCTTTGCCGTCGCATCGTCGATCACGACGGGGCGGATACATGCGTGCGGGCAGACGAAGGAGCACTGGTTGCACTGGATGCAGTTTTCAGCGACCCACTTCGGCACTTTTACGGCGACGCCGCGCTTTTCAAACTTGGTCGTGCCGACGGGAACGGAGCCGTCCGCATTGAACGCGGAGGAGGGCAGCTTATCGCCTTCGAGCACAAGGATGGGATGTACGACGTTTTTGAAGTACTCATTGTCCGCCACGGCAGCCATCGGAGCGCCTTCGGTCGCATTTGTCCAGCTTTCGGGGTATTTGACTTCGACGAGTCCGCTCTTTGCGGAGTCGATCGCCGCGTAGTTCATGTTGACGACCGCGTCGCCCTTACGGGAGAACTTTTTGTAAACGGCCTTCTTCATGTAATCCGCCGCCTGATCGTATGGCATGATCGAGTCGTTGATATAGAAGAATGCCGACTGCATGATCGTGCTCGTCTTGCCGTTCAGGCCGATGTCGGATGCGATCTTGATCGCGTCGATATTATAGAATTTGAGGTGTTTTTTCGCGATCTGCTGTTTGACCTTCGCGGGCAGGTTCTTTTCGAGCTCATCGAGGGTGTTCCAGGGGGAGTTCAAAAGGAATTTGCCGCCTTCCTTCGCGTCGGTAAGCATGTCGTAGCGGGTGATATACGAAGGGTTATGGCAGGCGACGAAGTCCGCACTGTCGATCAGATAGGACGACTGAATGGGCGTCTTGCCGAAACGGAGGTGAGAAACGGTGATGCCGCCCGATTTTTTGGAATCGTAGAAGAAGTATGCCTGCGCATACATATCGGTATGGTCGCCGATGATCTTGATGGAATCCTTGTTTGCGCCGACCGTACCGTCTGAGCCGAGACCGTAGAATTTACAGGAGATCGCGCCCTCGGGTGCCGCGTCGTACTTCTCGGAGAAGTCGAGAGAGGTGCCCGTCAGATCGTCGTAGATGCCCACGGTGAAGTGGTTCTTCGGCTCGTCCTTTTCGAGGTTCTTATATACTGCATAGCACATGGACGGATTGAACTCTTTGGAGCCGAGGCCGTATCTGCCGCCAACCACCTTGATGCCGGAAACGCCCTTCTCGAAGAGTGCGGAGCAAACGTCGAGGTAGAGGGGTTCGCCGAGGGAACCGGGTTCCTTCGTCCTGTCGAGCACCGCGATTTTTTTACAGCTCTTGGGGATCGCCGCGACGAACTTGTCCGCAACGAACGGGCGGTACAGGCGTACTTTGATGAGGCCGACCTTGTGCCCCTCTTTGTTCATCTTGTTGATGGTCTCTTCCATCGCGTCCGCGCCGCTGCCCATGATGACGACCACGTTTTCCGCGTCGGGCGCGCCGCAATAGTCGAACAGATGATAATTTCTGCCCGTGAGTTTATTTACCTTTTCCATCATCTCTTCGACGATGGCAGGGGTCGCGTTATAATATTTATTCGCCGTTTCGCGGTTCTGGAAGTAGGTATCGCCGTTCTGCGCCGTGCCCTTCTGGATGGGGTGCTCTGGATTGAGCGCGCGGCTCTTGAAATCGTCGATGTCCTTCATATCGACGAGCGCTTTCATCTCGTCATAGTCGATCACGTCGATCTTGGAAACTTCATGCGAAGTGCGGAAACCGTCAAAGAAGTGCAGGAAAGGCACTTTGGCTTTCAGAGTGGAAAGGTGCGCCACGAGCGCGAGATCCATAACTTCCTGTACCGAACCGGAAGCGAGCATCGCAAAGCCAGTCTGGCGGCATGCCATAACGTCCTGATGGTCACCGAAAATGTTCAGCGAATGCGCCGCGATCGCGCGCGCGGAAACGTGAAAGACGGTGGGCAGCAATTCGCCCGCGATCTTGTACATGTTGGGGATCATGAGCAAAAGGCCTTGGCTGGCGGTGTAGGTGGTAGTCAGAGCGCCGGCGGAAAGGGAACCGTGCACAGCGCCCGCTGCGCCGCCTTCAGACTGCATTTCGGCGAGCCTCAATTTTTGGCCGAACATGTTCACCCTGCCCGCGGTCGCCCATTCGTCCGCGACCTCTGCCATGGGGGAAGAAGGCGTGATGGGATAGATCGCCGCGACCTCAGAGAAGGCATAGGCGACGTGGCTGGCGGCTGTATTGCCGTCAATCGTCATCTTCTTCATAAGAAAAACAACCTCCGATAACTTAAATTTCTCGATTTTGACCAATTTGAATTTCGGCGCGTCTCTATGCCGCGCGCCCGAAACCCTTAACTATTATAATAGTTTTTGCAAAATTAGTCAATATAATCGAGCCTCTTTTGCCCGGATTTTTTGTCTGTTTGCACGGCAAAAGAAGGAAAGTGATTTATGCTTTTGCCGATGTATTTTATTTTTTCTTCTTTTTCACTGCCCATGCGCATCCTGCCAATATCCCCGCCGCCGCGACGAGCGGGCGAAGGAATACGAGCTTTGCCGATAGCTCATCCAGCGTTCGCGCGGCGGCAGAAAAAGCCGCTTTCTGATTGCCGAAAACTGTATTGCCCTGCCCGTCTATGGCGACGATGGCGACGTCCGCTTGTGTAGCGGCGAGCGTTTCTTCGTTTTCGATAGATTCGAGCAATGTCACATTGCCCGAAAAGTTTTCGCGGGCAGCGTATGCGCTGCGGAAACTTGACGCCGAACCGGAAATAATGGCAGCCAATAGCGCTGCGGAGAGCAGCGTGAGCCGCAATGATTTTTTCATTTTTACCCCCCCCCTGTAAGGATTATATTTGCTTAGGAACCTGATCTGCTTCCTTTTTATTTTACTTCCTCGGTGCGACGGCGTGCAATGTGCATTCTGCTTTTAATTTTTGTAAATTTTGGCATATTTTTCGATGAGGAAACAATTCTAATGGAAAGGGGGGATCGAAAGGGAAGCCGGGCGCTCCGCGGGTAAAAATCGGCCCGCTTTTGTGTTGAAAAGGTGCTTCCTTTCGGCAAGGTGCGGTGAAAATTCAAAAAAGAATCGGAAAATCGTTGAGAAATTTTTCCGCATTTGCTATAATTAGGGAACCATGGAAGCGGTCAAATTTGAAAACGTAAAATTTGCATATAGGGAAGACGATGAAACGTTTGCCGTAAACGGTGTAACTCTTTCGATCGAAGAGGGCACCTTTGTTGCCGTCCTCGGCAGAAACGGCAGCGGCAAATCCACCCTCGCCAAGATGATCAACGCACTGCTTGTGCCCACGGAAGGCAAGGCGGAAGTGTTCGGCTTGGATACCGCCTCGCCCGAAAACACGTTTGAGATCCGCAAGAGCGCGGGCATGGTCTTTCAGAACCCCGACAATCAGACGGTCGCCTCCATCGTCGAGGACGACGTCGCCTTCGGCCCCGAAAATATCGGCGTTCCGCGGGAAGAGATCGGCAGGCGCATCGACTTCGCACTGGATGCGGTAGGGATGCAGGCATTCCGCCAGTCGACGCCCTCGCGCCTCTCGGGCGGGCAGAAACAACGCATCGCCATCGCGGGCGTGCTGGCCATTCTGCCGAAGATCATGATTTTAGACGAATCCACCGCGATGCTCGATCCGAAGGGCAGGCGCGAAGTGATGGATGTCATCAAAAAGCTCAACAAGGAGCGCGGAATGACGGTCATCCTCATCACACATTTCATGGACGAAGCGCTCGAAGCGGATAGGGCGATCGTCATGCACCGCGGCGAAGTGGTCATGGACGGCACGCCGGAAGAGATCTTTTCCCGTGCCGACGAACTGGAAACATACAATTTGGCATTGCCGCGCGCCGCGTACATCTCGAAGAGGCTCGCGGAAGGCGGCATGCCGGTCAAGGGCGCCTTTCATGCCGAAGCGCTCGCGGAGGAAATATGCGCATCCTTGCAAAAGGCTTAACTTACACCTATAATCCAAAGTCTCCCTTCGCTTCGCAGGCGCTGAAGGGGGTGGATATCTCCATCGACGAGGGCGAATTTTTCGGTATCATCGGTCATACCGGCAGCGGCAAATCCACTTTTTTGCAGCACCTGAACGCCCTCATCCGTCTGACTGGCGGCTTTTTGAAGGTGGGGGAGTACGATCTCTCCGATAAAAAATGCAATTTTTTAGAACTGCGCAGCAAGGTGGGCATGGTCTTTCAGTACCCGGAATATCAGCTCTTTGCCGAAACGGTGGAAAAGGATGTCATGTTCGGGCTGAAAAATTTCCGTAAGGACATGAGCGATGAGGAGATGAAGGCCGCCGTCAAAGAGGCGATCGAAACGGTCGACCTCGATTATGAAGAGATCAAGGACAAATCTCCGTTTGAACTTTCGGGCGGGCAGAAGCGCCGCGTCGCCATTGCGGGCGTCATCGTCACGAAGCCGGAGGTCCTCATTCTCGATGAACCCGCCGCCGGTCTTGATCCTCTGGGGAAAAAAGAGATCATGGATCTGCTGCATGCCATTCACGGCGGTTGGTGTAAAACGATCGTGTTCGTATCGCACGATATGGACGAGATCGCGGAAAACTGCACCCGCGCCGCCGTCTTTTCAGACGGCAGGGTGGTCATGGAAGATACGCCCGCGGAGATCTTTAAACGCTCCGACGAGCTGATTTCGCTCGGTTTGGATATACCCGTTACGGCAAAATGCGCGCGTATTCTCAAAGAACGCGGCATCGAGATCGAAACGGATTTCACTTCGGAAGATTTTATCGCAAAGGTTTTGGCGGCATATGCAGCCAAAGCCGGGGCATGACGGAAAAAAGGAAAGCAGATGTTAAACGACGTTACCTTCGGACAATATTATCCCGTAAAGTCCTTCGTGCACAACATGGATCCGCGGGCAAAAATCGTTTTTATGATCGCCTACATCGTCGCGATTTTTCTTGCCGATAACTTTTTCGCGCTCGCGACGGCGGTCGTGTTTCTCCTGTTCGTCGTCTTGCTTTCGCGCGTGCCCTTCGGCAGGGTGCTTCGTTCGGTAAAGATGATCCTGTTTCTCATCATCTTTACAGCGGTGCTCAATTTGTTCTTTTATTCGGGCAGCAGCTCTTACCAACCCC
The DNA here is from genome assembly GCA_904374385.1 of uncultured Clostridia bacterium. GTDB lineage: Bacteria > Bacillota > Clostridia > Christensenellales > Borkfalkiaceae > Borkfalkia. The sequence continues at coordinate 59,580 of CAJFGA010000002.1, forward strand.
TCGTCGATTGGTGGATCATAACCATCACCTATGAATCCATCATCAATATGATCTTTCTCGCTCTGCGCCTGTTTTTGCTGGTCATGGGCACTTCGGTGCTGACGCTCACAACGACGCCCGTCGCCCTCACTGACGGCATCGAAAGTTTGTTGACGCCCCTAAAGTGGATCCGTTTCCCCGTGCATGAATTGGCGCTCATCATGAGTATCGCGCTGCGCTTCATCCCTACGCTGATGGATGAAACCAACCGCATCGTCGCGGCGCAGAAGGCGCGCGGGGCGAACTTTGAAACGGGGGGGCTGATCAAGCGCGCAAAAGCGGTCGTTCCCATCCTCGTGCCGCTGCTCGTATCGGCATTCCGCCGGGCAGAGGACTTGGGCGATGCGATGGACGCGCGCTGTTACAGCGGCGCAAAGGGCCGCACCAAATACAAAAAACTCGTCTTTACCTGGCGCGATCTGTTAGGGTTGCTCCTGCTTGCGGCGCTCATCACAGGTATCGTGTTTTTGAACCAGTTGGGCGGTAAATTTGAAATTTTGAGTTATTTTTTATAAAAATTCAGGGATACGTCCCGCAATTTTCGGTGCAAAAAAATGAATATCGCACTCTTGATCAGCTATGACGGCACCCATTTTTCCGGCTGGCAGATCCAAAAAAACGGAAGGACGGTGCAGGGTACGCTCGAAGAAGCCCTGCATCGCGCCTTCGGCATCCGCGTCCGCGTCACCGGCAGCGGCAGGACGGATGCGGGCGTGCACGCGGCGGGGCAGGTCTGCAATTTTCCTTTCGGCGAAAGCGTTAAGATCGCGCCCGAAAAAATTGCCGATGCCCTCAACGCGCTTTTGCCCGCCGACGTCAAGGTGCTTGCGAGCGCGCCTGTCGCCGATTCGTTCGATGCCTGCCGTTCTGCAAAGAAAAAGACCTACCGCTACGCCGTCTATTTTTCGAGGAGAGAGCATCCTTTGCTCGAACGGTATGCGGCAAGATTCGGCGCAGTGCCGGATTTTACAGCGATGCGGCAATGTGCCGATCTGTTGGAGGGGGAGCACGACTTTTCCGCCTTCTCCGCAACCGGTTCTTCCGTTAAAACGACGGTGCGAACCGTCTATTCGATCGGCCTGACGCCCCGGCTCGGCGGGCGCGGCGTCGATGTAGACGTATGCGGCAGCGGATTTTTATACAATATGGTGCGCATCATGGCGGGCGCGCTCCTCGATTGCGGAACGGGCAAATTGTCCCTTTCCGCCGTGCGCGAGGCGCTTGCGGCAGGAGATCGGGAACGGCTGGGCAAGACGATGCCCGCCAAAGGGCTGACACTTCTGTCTGTACAGTACGATCCCCCTCTCTTTGCGGGAGAATATCGCGAGTAGGCTTTTTCGTCGGCATTAACTTTGAAGGAGTAAATCATGGAATTTTTTATTATACTTTATGGACTGCTCAACGTATTCAATCCGGCAGTGATGGAATATCAGGGCGTTGCCGCCGCCGATACGCTGACTTATGTTTTGCTCGGCATTTCGGCTGCGTTTTTCGTCTGTACCTATTGTTTCCGTGCGGTCGGGCTTACGGTGATGGCGAAAAAAGCGGGCAAGAAAAATCTCGTTTGGTGCGCGTTTGTGCCCTTTGCAAGCACCTATCTGATGGGTGAATTGGCAGGCAACGGCAAGTTGGGCAGCCTTCGCATCAAAAAGATTGGGCTGTTCGTCATGCTCGCAGAGATCCTGTATGCGGCGGGCATGGCGGTCGTATGCATTCCGCAGATCGTAGCCTTTATGGATTATGATCGCTATATCACCACGGTAGCGAACGATATTGGCGTACAGATCGCTTTTTCCAGCGAGTTTCCGCTCGCCCTCTATAATATGTACCACGTCGGCATCATTTTCACCTATGTATTACAGCTCATCTATATCGTATGCGCGGTATTTCTATTTATCTGTTTCTTCCGCGTCTATGCACCGGCGTCCTATATTTGGCTGACCATTTTGTGCGTGATCTTCCCCGTCGATTCTTTCCTCGTATTTGCTTTCCGCAACAGGAAGCGTGTGGATTACGAAGCATATATGCGCGCCCGTGCCGAAGCGATCCGCCGCCAACAGCAATACTATAACAATCCTTACAACAATCCATACGGAAATCCCTACAACAATCCTTATAATAACCCGTATAACAATCCGTATAACAATCCATATAACAACAATCAATACGGCAGTCCGAACGGGCAGGCGCAGCCCCCGCGCGAGCCGGAAGACCCCTTCGGAGAATTTTCGGGCGGCCAAAATAATGCCGCTGGCGGACAGGGCGACCCCTTCGGCGAGTATTCCGGCAAAAACGGCGATAAGGGCGACGGCAACGGCGAAAACAATTGACGCGCGGAGAGGATGATATGGAAAAAGTGAAAAATGTAGCGGTGCTCATCGATGCGGAAAATGTTCCCGCCTACAGCGCTAAACAGATTTTTGACGAGGCCTCCAATTACGGCAACGTAATGGTCAAACGCATCTTTGCCGATTGGTCTAAAGGCTCCGTCAAGGGCTGGAAAGACGAGGTCAACCGCTTTTCGATGACGGCCGTACAACAGTTCGAAGTACAGCCGCGCAAAAATACCATAGACATCGCGCTCATCATTCAGGCGCTCATCGTGCTCTTCGAAAAGGACGTAGACGTGTTTTGCATCGCCGCGGGCGACAGCGATTATACCCGCCTCGTGCGGGAACTGCGCGAGCGCAATAAAATCGTCATCGGCATGGGAGGCAGGAACGTCAATCCGGGCTTTGTCAATGCTTTCAACGAATATATCTATCTCTTTAACGGAGAGGAAAAGAAAAAGAAGGATAAGACGGACAAGGCAAAGGCGCCCGCGCCTGCCGTGCGCGAAGAAAAGCCAGAAATCATCGACGCGACCAAGAAAAAGGATCTTGTCGACATCGTTGACCGCCTGATCGACGACAACAACGGCAAAGCGTATTACGCGCAGATCTCGATGGAGATGAAGCAAAAGTATTCCGACTTTATCCCCAAAAACTACGGCTGCAATTCCTTTAAAAATTTAATGGAGAAGCTGCTGCCCGTATTGCACAAATATGCCGTCTGCACCGAACAGGACGGCACGACCATGTATCTGACCCGCGCGCCGCGCGAGGGGAAAAACCATCGGAGGTGACGTATGTCCGAAGCCGATCTCTATAAATTTTTTTCGCAGTACGACGGCGAGGCGGACCTTTCCGATTTTACGCCCGAAGAACTGTCGCGTCTGCTGCACGAAAAGCAAAAAGAAGATTATAAAGAAAAATATTTTACTTATTACGACGATATAAAATCGAAATCCCGCAAAAAGCAGGATTGGTGAGAAAACAAAGGGGAGGGTAGCCTCCTCTTTGTCGTTTTTATGGAAAATATGAAAGGAAGATGAAATCCTTTATTTTCGCGTATATTTATTTGACTTTTGTTAAGCGATAGAGTAGAATGGTTAACGATTAAGAGCTTAACAGTAAGTGAGGAGTCAATACGATGGATGCAAATTATCTGGTGAGGGCGATTTACAACATAGCCAAACGTTTGGACGACATGAAAATTTTCAAGCATACCTTTCCTTTCAACAATACGGAAATGGAAATGATGAAAGAGATCGTGCACGTCAAAGAGGAGGGCGGCCGTATCATCTCCAGTGACCTTGCCAAAGAGCTGGGGGTGACGCGTTCCGCCGTCTCGCAGATCGTGAATAAGCTGGAAAAGCAAAACGTCGTGCGGCGGGTTCCCGACGAGCGCGACAGGAAAATTGCTTATATTGAATTGAGTGAGAGTGCGCGCGGCATCTATGAAAAGATCAAGGACGAGATCAACCGCGTCATGGGTGAGATCATCGCCAAATTGGGAGAAAAGAAGGTACAGGATTTTATCGATTACGCGGACGAATTTGTCGGCGCTTTCGATGCGGCCGTTTCCAAATGCGAAAAGATCGATTTCACGCTGCCCGCAGCGGACGGCGCCCGCGCTTGACGGGAAGGATCCCCTCAAAGAGAATAATTTTTTCGGGACATCGTCCTGTGTAAGGAGTCAAATATGAGTCAGGCTATGCTCAAACTCGAAGGCATCACAAAGGACTATAAAGTTGCCGACACATTTGTACACGCATTAAAGGGAGTGGATCTCCGTTTCCGCCGGAATGAATTTGTCAGCATACTCGGCCCGTCCGGCTGCGGCAAAACGACCCTCCTCAACATCATCGGCGGGTTGGATCATTATACGGAGGGCGACCTCGTCATAAAGGGGATATCCACCAAGCATTTCAAGGATGCCGATTGGGACGCATACCGCAACCACAGCATCGGTTTCGTGTTCCAATCTTATAACCTTATTCCGCACCAAAGTGTTTTGGGCAATGTCGAACTCGCGCTCACTCTTTCGGGCGTTTCGCCTTCCGAACGGAAGGAGCGCGCGACGCGCGCGCTCGAAAGGGTCGGCCTCGGCGGAGAACTCAATAAAAAGCCGAACCAGCTTTCGGGCGGGCAGATGCAGCGCGTCGCCATTGCGCGCGCGCTCGTCAACGATCCGGAAATACTGCTCGCCGACGAGCCTACGGGCGCGCTCGATACCGAAACGAGCGTGCAGATCATGGAACTCATCAAAGAGATCGCGGGGGAACGCCTCGTCATCATGGTCACGCACAACCCCGATCTCGCCGAAAAGTACTCCACCCGCATCGTGCGCCTGTTGGACGGCAGGGTGGTAGACGATACCGACCCCTTTGACGGCGAGGACACGGAAGAGGAGAGTCTATCTGCCCCGGCGGCAGAAGAAGACGCGTCCCGCGGCGAAGGCGCGCAAGGGGAAGGAAATAAGGGCAAAAAAGGCAAAAAGAAAAAGACGAGCATGTCTTTTTGGACGGCTTTTTTGCTGAGCGGCAGAAATCTCCTCACCAAAAAGGGCCGCACGGCGGTCACGTCTGTCGCGGGCAGCATCGGCATTATCAGCGTCTGCCTCGTGTTGGCGCTTTCCAACGGCTTTTCCGGCTACATAACCAAGACGGAAGAGGATATGCTCTCCTATTATCCGCTGCAAGTGACGGAAACGTCGCTGGATATCACGGCGATCATGTCCGGATTCAATTCCGCGAGCGACATGCCCGACCTTTCCGAATTGGATAATAAGGTATACGTCAATTCCTTTTTGACGCAGATCGCGCAGGGTATGACCGTATCCAACGACATCAATCAGAACGGGTACCTCGACTATGTATACAATATGAACGAAGAGTGGTATTACGCCATTCAGCAGGATACGGGCGTGACCTTTGTCGACAATATCTTTACGACGGTCACGACGGGGCGAAGCGACGATGCGTCCGATCCCGTCAAGACGCAGGTCATGTCACTGTCCTCCCTCAAAGAGTATTTTGTCAATGTCCTTTCCGAACAAGACGAACAGTACAGGCAGCTCGCTTATCTCGTCGATTATCTCGGCGAGGTGGTCAATGTGATGCCCGGAACGGGAGATTTCGATATTCAAAAGGACAATTATTCCGAATACGTCCTTTCTCAGTATGATGTGCTGGCGGGCAATTTCCCGCAAAGCGCAGAGGAAGCGGTGCTCGTGATCGGGAGCAATAACGATCTCACCGATCTCCTGTTGGCGCAGTTGGGATATATCGATCAAGATACCTTCCTCGGCCTTTTTGAACTCGGCGGCGGGGATACGGGCGATTACGACAGCGCCGTCAATGCAGACGACGGGTATCTTTCCTACACCTTTGAACAACTGATGGCGAAGCCGTACACGCTGTTTTTCAATGACGAGGTGTATGCGAAGAGCGATTTCAACTCGACGGGTTACGTTTTCGAATATAACGGCAACCGGGGCGAGTGGACGGAAGGAAGCGATCTGCTGACTGCCGGAGAGGACGAAGGGATCGAGATCAAAATAAGCGGTATCCTTCGCCTGAAGGACGGTTTGACCTACGGCTGCCTTTCGGACGGGCTGAACCTCACCGAACAGCTCGTAAATGACTATATTCAAAAGAACATGCAGTCCGAGATCGTGCAATGGATGAATACGGCGCTCACGGGGCTGGACGGCAGCGGCGCGCCCAACGGCGGCATGCTCGCAACGGGCAGCACACCCTATTATCTCTGCCCGGCAGAACATATTTACGATATGTATTCGACGTACTACACGCGGCTTACGGAAAAGCCGGACGGGATGAGCGATTTGATCTTTGCGATCCTTTCAAGGTTCTATATCACTTCGTCGACGTATAATGAAACGGTAGTGCGCGCCCTGGGCGGCGACGATACGCCCAATGCGCTTTCCATATATCCGAGAGACTTTTCGACCAAAGACGACATCACGGCTTATCTGGATGCATGGAACGATGATGCCAAGGCGCAGAGGGATGCGTATTATGCCGAGCACGGCACATACGACGGTTATGCGGGGCCTTCTGAAATCAAGTATACCGACACGGTCGGCCTTCTGATGGGCATGGTGCAGACCATTCTCGACGCGATTACTTACGTCCTCATCGCCTTTACGGGCATTTCGCTGATCGTATCGACCGTCATGATCGGCGTCATCACTTACGTTTCCGTAGTCGAGCGCACCAAAGAGATCGGCGTTCTGCGCGCGATTGGCGCACGGCGGAAGGATATCAAACGGGTATTCAACGCCGAAACCTTTATCATAGGTCTTTGCGCGGGATTGTTCGGCATCGGTGTGGCATATGTTTTGCAGGTCATCATCAATCTTATTCTTACGCCGCTTACAGGCATTTCGGGGCTGGCTGCGTTGCCTGTGCTCGGTGCATTCATAATGGTGGTCATCTCCGTCGCGCTCACCCTCATATCCGGGCTGATCCCGGCGAGTGCTGCGGCAAAAAAGGATCCCGTCATCGCCCTTCGGAGCGAATGATGTATGTTTCGTGCCGCCGAATTTTTTCGGCGGCACTTTTCCGCTGCTGTCGGACGGGCCCGCTCATGTGTTTTTTGCTCGATCTCAAGACGCACAAAACGCACAATATGGGATGGCGGGAATAAAGGATCACGGCATAGTGATCGAGGGAGATGTACTAGTCTTGCATTATGAGGACGAAAAGCGCCCGAAAACGAAAAGATTTACCTATGCGCAGCTCGCCGAACGGTTGGCAAAGAGCAAGACGAGCGATCTTTGAAAAGGACGATATAAAAAATTAAAAAGATGTTGCAAAGCCGCCCCGCGTTATGCGGGGCGGCTTTGCAACGTTTGCATTTAACCGATTTTACGGACAAAAGGATGATAGGCGAGGATGCCGTCGATCTCCTCGAGGACGCCGTCGGAAAGGGAAAGCCCGCTTGCCGCGACGTTGACGTCGAGCTGTTCGGGCTTGGAAGCGCCCGTAATGACGGAGGAGATCTCCGGAAGGCGCAGGATCCAAGCGAGGGCGAGCACCGAAAGGGGAACGCCCAATTCCGCCGCGATCGCCGAGAGTTTTTCCACTTTGTCTAAATTTTCGTCCGTCAAAAGATTGTTGATCTGCCTGTCCGCCTGGTGGGTCGCGCGCGACCCTACGGGCAGCGGCTGCCCTTTGCGGTATTTTCCCGTCAAAAGCCCCTGCGCCAAGGGGGAGAACGGCACGATGCCGATGCCGTTTTTGCGGCAGATGCCCACGATCTCGTCCTCGATGTACCGATCCGCCATATTGTATTGCGGCTGGATGACGTTCATGGGGCGCAAGTGCAGTTCTTTCGTCACGGCGATCGCCTCTGTGATCTGCACGGGCGACCATTCGCTCACACCGTAATAGAGGATCTTGCCCGCCGTTACCATGTCGGAAAGCGCCTGCATCGTCTCTTCGATGGGCGTCGTGGGGTCATAACGGTGGCAGAAGTACATGTCTAAATAATCCAGTCCCATGTTTTTGAGCGATTTGTCCAACTGTTCGATGATATGCTTTCTCGAAAGCCCCCAATCATTCGCGCCCGGTCCCATGGGAAAGAAAACTTTGGAAGATACGACGTAAGAATTTCTCGGATGATCCCGCAGTATCTTGCCGAGAAATTTTTCCGCTTCTCCGCCGCTGTATGCGTCTGCACAGTCAAAAAAGTTGACGCCCGCGTCAAAAGCGGCGCGGATGCTCTGTTTCGCCGTTTCCGCGGCGGCGGAACCCGAAAGGTCGGTCATCCAACTGCCCAAAGCGATCTCGCTCACCTTTAATCCCCATTTCCCGAGATTTCTGTATTGCATATTATAGCTCCTTTTATCTTTTCTTTCTCTATTATACCCCTGTCGGGCCCGCCTTGTCAACGATTGCGCAAAAAGAAAGTACACCGGCTTTTCCTTGCGTTTTTATCCCGTTTGTAGTATAATAAATTCCATAGGAGTCAATATGGCAAATCTGATCGACGAAATGGAATCGCGCATTTTTGCGGCGCAGATGGCGCGCCTGTCCCGCATGACGGGCGCTTCGCCCGACGCGGCGTTCATCGGGGAGATGTACCGCCTCGTCAAGGTCAAATATATCGAAGAGCTGAAAAAGCGCAAGATCCGCCTGCGCGAGTTGGACGGTGCACGGTTAGACGAGATCGTCAGCTACATTTTTTACTACCATCATTTTCACACGTCTCATCTTCCTCCCGAACTCGTCAAAAAACTGGAAGGGGATGCTGCGTACCGCGAACTGCTCGTGCGCGACGTCGCCGTCTATATCGTGATCAACGAACATCTCAATGTCGAAAAGCGCTCGAACACCTCCGAGTATTCTCCCGAAATTGCGGCATATAATATGGCGTGCAGTTTTTCGCTGTACATCCTCGGCAGCATGCGCGGAGACGACCGCCGCATGAACGGCATGAGCAACCTGTTTAAGAAGGCGCTCGTCACCATCAAGAGCGTCGTAAGCCTGCTTGCGGCGGGCAACAGCTGCGATGCCGTCATCCTTTGGCGCCATTTGCACGAATTGGAGTGCGTACTCACCGTCCTCGGAAACGGCGACGACGATCTGTTTTTCCGCTATGTCAAGCACATGGAATATTTAAATATGGATGGGAATCCCCGGGCGGATGAACTCAACGCCCGCCTTTCGGAGGAGTGCAAGGCGTACGGCGTAAAAGAGCGCAACGCCTTCGTCAATTACGGTTGGCTGTTATATGTGCCCGGCTTTCGCGACGGCATGGGAAAGGAATACAGGCTGAATTTTAAGGAGGGGCTGCAGAAGATCGCGGGGCTGACCGATCGGCACGCCGCCTATGCGAGCGCGAGCAAAATTTTACATCCTTCTGCATGGGTGGTCGCCATTCGTGACGATAAATTTTATAAATTTACTCTCTTTGAACTGCAAAAGTCTCTCATAAACATCGTCGGGGGGATCAAAAAGTATCTCGCGCAGTACGGCAGTCTTTCGATCAAGCCGGGTGAGTGCGCCAACTATGCCAAAAATATAGACGGCTATCTGAATATGATCGAGCGGAACAACCGCATCGTTTCCATCAAATACAGATAGTGCGGC
>CAJFGA010000003.1 GCA_904374385.1 uncultured Clostridia bacterium
ATATTCAGTTTTCAAGGAGCCGCCCGTCCGTCGTAACGGTGATGACCTGCCACGGGATCATCTTGCCGCTCGCCTGTAAAGCGCGCGTCACGGCATTTACGATGCCGCCGCAGCAGGGCACCTCCATGCGCACGACGGTCACGTTCACGATGTCGTTGTGCTTAAAAATTTCCGTCAGTTTTTCGGCGTAATCCCCCTCGTCCAGTTTTGGGCAGCCGATCAGCGCTACGCGGTTGCGTATGAATTTTTGATGGAAATTGCCGTATGCGTATGCCGTGCAGTCCGCCGCGATCAACAGCCGTGCGCCGTCAAAGTAGGGCGCGCGAACAGGCACCAGTTTGATCTGAACCGGCCACTGCGAAAGTTCGCTTTCCGCCTCTGCCGCCTGCAGCTGGGCGTTTGCAGGGTTTTTACGCTCGATGCGCTTAGACTGCGATCCGGGGCATCCGCAGGGCAGGGCGCCTTCCCCCTTTGCCTCCTGAAATTTTTTGAGTTTTGCCGCGCGCACCGCCGCCTCGTCGTAGGCGGGCGCCTCTCTTTCCTCAAAGGAGATCGCCCCCGTCGGGCATGCGGGCAGGCAGTCGCCCAAGCCGTCGCAATAATCCTCTCGCAGCAGCCTCGCCTTGCCGTTCACCATGCCGATCGCGCCTTCGTGGCAGGCTGCCGCGCATAGCCCGCAGCCGTTGCACTTTTCTTCGTCTATCTTAATGATCTTTCTTTTCATACGATCCTCCGTTTTTTCTTGCTTTTCTGCCATCATTATAGTAAAATATAAAGAAAAATTCCGTTGTAATTACAACGGAACAGTAAAGATATGATCGATTTTCAGCAAAACGAAGGGCAGGCGATCCTTTCGCTGCCCCTGTGGGAGGGCATTTCCGACCCGCAGAACGCCCTCCTCTCCCTCTTGCCCGAGGAAAAATCCTATCCCAAGGGCGCGCGCATTTTAACGGCGGGCGAACGCTGCAAAAAGGTGGGGGTGCTCCTTGCCGGCAGCGCCGCGATCGTCAAAGAGGATGAAGGCGGAAACCCCGCCACCGTGGCAAAATTGGAAAAGGGAAGCATGTTTGCCGAGGCGTTTGCCTTTTCGGGCGAGCCGCTCGCGGTCAGCGTCTATGCGTCATCCGCCTGCCGCGTGCTGTGGCTGGACGGAAACAAGATCGCCGCAAACGGCGCGCTCGCCGCCAATGCGCTCAAGATATTCTCGCGCAAAAATATCTTTTTGACGGAGCGGGTGGAGCATCTTTCCAAGCATACCCTGCGGGGCAAAGTGCTCTCCTACCTGACGACCGTGCGGCGCAAAACGGGCAAAAACACCTTTTCGGTGCCCTTTAACAGGCAGGGCCTTGCCGACTATTTGGGGTGCGACCGCAGCGCGCTCTCTCTCGTCCTATCCAAACTAAAGGCGGAAGGAGTGCTCGACTGGCACAAAAACACCTTCCGCCTGTTGCCGTAAAAGAGCGGCGTTAAATAAATTTGACTTTTGCCGCATCATAAAATCCCTTTGCGGCGGGCTCTTCATCGGGGATGCCTACCGCTATCAGGGCAATGGGAACGGAATCGCAGCCGAGCACTTTTTTAACCTCGTCCGTGCGCGGTTGGGTGGGGTAACAGCCGCACCAACAGGTGCCCAAACCCAAGCCCTTTGCCGCGAGCAGGATGTTTTCTGCCGCCGCGGCACAGTCCTGCTGCCAATAGTTGTGGCGGGGCTGCAGGTCGGGCCGGGCGCACACAGCGATGACCCAGCTCGCCGTTTCCAGCATGCGGCTGGCGGGGTGCGCCGCCATGAGGGCGGTTTTTACCTCTTCCTTATCCGAACAATAAAACTCCCACGGGCGGCTGTTTACAGCGCTCGGGGCGTGCATCGCCGCATCTAAAAGTTTTTCGATATTTTCTCGGGGAATATGCGCTCCCTTTTGATATCTGCGCACGCTGCGGCGGGATGCGATCGCTTCCAAAACGTCCATATGGTTTATTTCTCCCTTTTTTTCTATTATTATAAATCGTATACGGCGCTTTGTCAACCGCCGTTTTTGTTTGTAATTTGTTTCGCTTTATGGTATGATGTTAGGGAAAGATCGCTTTAAAACGGGAGGTCTATGTGCTCAAAGAGGGAGAAGTCGTCGAAGAATTGTTGGAGGGCGGCTTAAAGATCATTCAAAATACGGCACTGTACCGCTTTACGAGCGATTCGGTGCTTTTGACCCGCTTTGTCAAGGGCAAAAAGCGGGACGTCGTCGCCGACTTTTGTGCGGGCAGCGGCATCGTCGGGCTGCACTTTTTTGCGCTTAATCCGCACATCTCTTCCGTCACTCTTTTCGAAATGCAGCGGGAACTTTCCGACATGAGCGCCTGCTCGATCGAATGCAACGGGCTAAAAAATTTTTCCGCCGTATGCTGCAGAATCCAGGATATCGGCAGGGAATATGACGACAAATTTTCTTTAATCTTGTGCAATCCGCCGTATGAGACGGGCGGATTTGCCAACGACGATTATAAAAAGGCGATCTGCCGCAAGGAAATCACCGTCACCCTTTCCGAGATCGTAGAAGCCGCCTATAAAAAACTGAAATTCGGCGGCAGGCTCGCCCTCGTCAACCGTGCGGACAGGCTTGCCGAAGTCCTTTTTGCAATGAAATCGCGCGGCATCGAACCGAAGCGCCTGCAATTTGTCCGCGGCAGGGAAGGGGCAAAGCCTTACCTGATCCTCGTCGAGGGCACAAAGGGGGCCAAGGAGGGCATCGATATTTTGCCTGACGCCGTCAATATAAAAAACTGAGCCGCCGGGCGGCTTGGGGAGAAACATTATGGTTACTTTCGTCGCGACGCCGATCGGAAACCTCGGCGATATTACGCTGCGCGCGCTCGACGCGCTCCGCGAAGCGGACGTCATCTTTTGCGAGGACACCCGCCATTCGCTGAAACTTTTCAATCACTATCAAATCAAAAAACCCCTCGTGGCCTGCCATAAATTCAATGAAAGCGCGGCGGCAGAAAAGCTCGCCGCCCTCGCGGCGGAGGGAAAAAAGGTCGCCGTCGTCACCGATGCGGGCACGCCCGTCATCTCCGACCCGGGCAATATCCTCGTCAGAACATTGCGCGAAAAAGGCATCCCGTATACCATTGCGCCGGGCGCATGTGCCTTTGTGGCGGCTCTGGTGCTTTCCGGATTTGCGGCAGATCGGTTCGCTTTTTTGGGCTTTTTGCGGGGCAAAGCGGGGGAAAAGCGCGCATATTTGAAGGAAAATGCCGATTTTTGCGGCACACTCGCCCTGTATTCGGCCCCGCAGGACGTAGATGCGGATATCGCGCTGCTGTATGAAATGTTCGGCGATCGCGAGGCTTGCGCCGTGCGTGAGATCACCAAAGTGCATGAAAGCGTCGAATATTTTCGTCTTTCCGCGGGGCTTCCCGGTGAAAAACGAGGGGAATATGTGTTGTTGGTAAAGGGGGCGGAAAAGAAGGAGAATCCGCTCAACGCCCTTTCGGAACGGGAACATATCGCCCACTATGTCGCTGCGGGCATGAGCGAAAAGGAAGCGCTCAAAGCGGCCGCCAAAGACAGGGGCGTATCCAAAAGCACTCTGTACAAATTTACGATCAAAACAAAGGATGCGTGAAGTTTATGTGTGCAGGCTGGTATCAATGTGCGTTTTTTGAAAAAATGGGGAGAGATGATTTTTTAAAAATGAAAGCGCGCAGCATGCCGAATGTTCGGCATGCTGCGCGCTTTTTTTACAGTTCTTCGGCAATGTATTGCCCGCGCACAGGCAAAGTAATATGGGTAAAGCCGATCTGTTTAAGCGCGGCGGAAACGAGATCGCGCTTGTCCGCAATGCGCGTTTCGTCGTGTGCGTCTGAAGAGAAAATGACCCGCCTTCCTCCCAGCGCAAAATATCTTTTTAAAATGTCGGTATCGGGGATAAAGGGGCTGCCCGCCGTCTTGGCAGAGGTGTTTACTTCCAAAATTTTACCCTTTTGTACAATTTTTTTCAAAATTGCGTCCAAAATATCGGCAAACTCCTCGTAGCGCAGTTTGGGGTCGGCATAGGTCGCGTTGCGCGAACAGTAGCCGATGTGCGCCACGATATCAAAGGGATAGGGCGCCTCTAAACTTTCCAAAATGCGGTATAGGTAAGCGTTGTAGGCATATTCTTTGCTTTTTCCTTCGAAAAAATCGGGGAAGTAACAGTCTTTGCCGAGGCAAGTGTGCACGCTGTTGATAATATAGTCCGGAGAAAACTTTTCGCAGATCTCGCCGTATCGATCTTGTATGCCGGTATCGTCGTCATAGGCGAACTCACAGCCGGCAAGGTAGGTTATTTTATTTTTGTATTCGGCCTGCAACTGCCGTGCGCGTGCAAAGTAAGCGTTTGCGTCAATTTGGCGCATCTCTCTTCCTTGGATTTTCAAGTTTTTGGCGATGTAGTCGTAATCGAAATGTTCGCTCGTTCCGTAATAGAGAAGCCCGAGGGAAATCGCCTTTTCTATCATGACGCGCATATCTTGCCGCCCGTCATCTGAAAAAAATGTATGTGTGTGTAGATCGCTTTTTATCATAATGCTGCAGCCTCGCTTTCGGCAATATGATAAAACATTTTTATGCAATTGTCAAGCGGCGGTTTGTACGCGCATATGCGGAGGCCGTTTTACGGTAAACTATGTACTAATAGAAAACGTTCAAAAGCGGAAGGGCCGTGGACCCTTCCGCTTCGCATACAGCGATCAGATCTTAAAGATGTTCATCGCCGTGTTGGAATAGATAAAATCGCCGCCGGAAGATACGATCTGCAATGTGGACGGTGTGCTCGTGACCGTAAAAATCTGCGCAGCCGACTGCGCCGAAGTTTCATTTGCAGTCGTAAAAACGTGCTGCGTCGCCGCGCCGGTCAACGTTGTGCCGTTTAAAGTAAAGACAAGCAGATTGGTTTCGGGCAGGGATGCGTTTTGCTGCGGATATGCCGTGCCGTTATAGATGGCAACGTAGGTGCCGGGCTCGTCAATATTAAAGTCCGCAGAGTTGTTTGCGTGCGAGATCGCCGTGCCTTCCTGCGTGGAAGTGCGGTCAAAAATAAGCGCCTGACCGCTCGTTACAGGTGCGGCGGGCGTCGAATACGCCGTCAAAGCCTGCGTTTCCGCGGCGGCACCCGTAGCGCCCGTTGCCCCCGTTGCCCCCGTGGGGCCTGTAGGTCCGGTCGGACCCGTAGGACCGGTAGCGCCGGTAGCGCCCGTGCCCGTTGCCCCCGTCGCGCCCGTGGGACCTGTAGGTCCGGTCGGACCCGTAGGACCGGTGGCGCCGATAGCGCCCGTGCCTGTCGCCCCCGTGGGGCCTGTGGGGCAGGTAACATATGGGAATTATTTTGTGGTCTGCCCGCTAGATATAAATTTGTAATAGATATGAATTTGCCGCGGCGTGTCGTCCGTGACTTTTTCGCCTATGGCAATAAACTCAATAAGCTGCAAGCACATTTCACGCGTCAGTTCTTCGCACTTGGCATACCGTTTCAACCGCGTTATGTATTCTTCGACTTCTGCGTCTATGCAGTCTGTCTCGGCAAGCCGTTTTTCAAGCTCGGCGATTTGCCGTTCCGCTCCTTCCTTTTCAAGCTGATACTTCTCGCATAAACTTTTGCACACGCTTTCAGGGAGGTTTCCGAGAACCTTCTCTTCAAACACAGATTGTATCAGCTTATCTAATTCCGCGAGTCTGTTCACAAGAGCGCGAAGCTGTTTTCCGTCGGACAGCCTGTTTTGTTCGCCGCATTTTGTCCGTTCACGCAAAAAGTATTCTTTTGCTTTTTTCTCGTCGATTTTCACATCGCCGAGCATGGAACGGATATCTTGCAGTACGATACTTTCGATCTGCTTTTCGGTAACGGAATGCGACGTGCAGTACTTCTTGCCGAGGTCAATATAGGTGCGGCAGGAATACATATACGTTTTATTGCTGCCGGCGCTTTTGCCTTTCAGTTTTTTGCCGCAGTCGGCACACACGAGCAAGCCGGATAACGGATGCACCCGGTTTGCCTTGTCTGCCCGTCCCTGTGCATTTCTGCTGTTTATTGCCTGCACATTTTTCCACATATCTCGGTCAATGATCGCTTCATGCGCGTTTTCCCTGACGATTTGCTCATTTTGCGGCACGTTCAGCACTTTATGATTTTTATAGGAAAAGCGCGTCGTGCGGTGCTGCGTGAGCGTACCGATATAGGTCGAGTCTTTCAGAATATCCGAAACGGTCTTCGGCGACCAGTAGGGCGAACCTTGACGGTCAGATTTTTTTCCGTCCAGCCGCGTATAGTATGCCGTGGGATTGGGGATCCCCTCGTCGGTGAGTGCCCGCGCGATCGTCCTTACGGAATTTCCCTGCAAACGCATATCGTAGATACGCCGCACAATTTTAGCCGCTTCCTCGTCGATGACCGCCGTGCGGTTTTCGTCCGTCCCCGCTTTATAGCCGTAGGGGTACGCCCAGTTTGTGTACTTGCCCGCCTGCCATTTGGCTTCCAGCACGGCGCGTATTTTTTTGGAAGTATTCGCCGCGTGCCACTCGTTGAACACGTTCATGATGGGCATCATATCCATGCCCGAACTGCAACGGTCTGCCGTATCCACGTTGTCCGAAAGGGCGATAAAGCGTATGCCGTAGGCGGGAAAGATATAGTCAATATACTGCCCGACCTGAATATAGTTGCGTCCGAACCGCGACAGGTCTTTTACGACGATGGTATCGATCTTTCCGTTTTTGGCGTCTTCCAACAGGCGTTTGATCCCGGGGCGTTCGAAGTCGGTGCCCGACCAGCCGTCGTCGATGTACTCGTCCACGATGGTACCGCCGTTTTCCTCTATGAATTTACGCAGGATAATGCGCTGATTCTCGATCGACATGGACTCGCCCGCCTTTTCGTCATCCCGCGATAGGCGAAGGTAAATGGCCGTCCTAAGCAGATGTATTTGCTTTGACATGATACCTCTTATGGAATATTCGATTCTCGACTGGCCTGTTTTTGGGCGATTTCCAATATTGCGTCACGGATTTCTTTTTTCCCCGTAAAGTGTCGAGTGACGGTATATTTTTTCCCGTCCGCCGTATATTCACCTTTCGCAGTGGGACAAGAGGCAAACAGTTCCCTCCATTTTTCCGTTGAACGTTGTATCAATTTGTCCTCCGATACGATTTATCGATCAGCCTACCTCATATATATGACGGAACATATTCAACTTGCGTCATCAGGTTTTTCAAAAAGAAAATAAGAAATTTAAAAAAAGGTATTGACAAACCAAAAAACGTGTGATAATATATAAACATGAAACGATTCATTTTCATGAATTGAGGGGCCATATGGGAAAAGCGACGATCAAAGATGTAGCAGAGTTATCAGGGCTTGCAATCGGAACGGTATCTAAATATTTAAATGGAGGAAGGCTCAAAAAGGATAACCGCGCCCGCGTAGAGGAGGCGATCGAAAAGCTCGGATATCAGGTGGATGAGTACGCCCGCGGACTGATCACCCATAAGACCAAAACAGTAGGGATACTGCTGCCGGAATTAGATAATGCTTTTTACGGAAAGATCGTTTCTAAAATCGAAGAAAATTTAAGCCGCTGCGGATATGTTGCCGTCGTGCGTGACAGCCGTCGGGATCACGAAAGCGAATTGAAAAGTATCCGTTGGTTTGCTTCCAGGCGCGTAGACGGGATCATCATGGTGCCCTGTTGCAATCGGGCGGAAGATTATGCCTTGCTCCATAATATCGGTATTCCCATATTGTTTTTGGATATGTATGTCGAAGGGCTGGATGTTGAATTTGTGATCGTCGATAACTGTACGATTGCCAAAAAAGGCGTCAGCTACCTTCTCGATCGGGGGCACAGGGAAATTGCCGTCGTGTGCGCCCCGGAAGGAGTTTATACGGCGGACAGGCGGTTGGAAGGATATCGGCAGGCTTTCGCCGAAAAGGGAATTTCTTTCAGAGAGGAAAATATTTATCGGGTAGAGGAAGACGTCGACAAGGCGTACCGTTTGATACGGGATATTTTTCGTAAAAAAGGATGCACCGCTCTGTTTGCATCCAATTTGCCGAGTTTATACGGCGCACTGTTTGCCGTGAATGAATTGAAGTTGAATATTCCCAGGGATATTTCGCTGCTCGGATTTGACGATATGATGTTTACCAAAATCGTGCGCCCCAAGCCGACGATCATCGATCAACCGATCGATAAAATCGCAGAGGTAGCAGGGCGGAGGATCGTGCAGCTGATCGGTCAAAGCGGCAAATACGAATATGGCATGAATTGCTTGGAATGCAGCCTCAATTTAGGGGAATCTGTGTCCGATCTGCGGACAGAGGGCGGCATGCTTTGATGCAGAAAAAAGTCGCCCTATGTTTTCCGATAAAAAATGAAACGTTTCGTATTCAACAATAATTTCAAATGCAAGAGAGGAGTTTTATGAAAGGAAAAATCGGTATTCGCCCTGTCATCGATCCGCGCCCGGGGGCAAGGGAAAGCGTGGAAGGCAAAGCCATGACGATGGCATTAAAGGCAAAAGAACTGATTGAAAAGAATGTATTTTACATGGACGGAACGCCTGCAGAGTGTGTGATCGCCGAAACGCCGATTGCGGGCTGTGCCGATGCGGTGCGCGTGGCAGAGCAGTTTTCTAAAGAAAACATCGTTGCGACCCTTACGGTTACACCTATTTTCTGTTACGGGACGGAAACGTTTGACATGGATCCGTATACGCTGAAAGCGGTATGGGGATTCAATGGGACCGAGCGGCCCGGGGCGGTTTATCTCGCCTGCGCTATGAGCGGGTATGCGGAACGGGGTCTTCCCGCCTTTTCGGTCTATGGGAAAGATGTGCGCGACCTCGACGACGACGAGATCCCCGACGATGTGCGCCAACATTTGCTGCGCTTTGCGCGCGGCGCGGTCGCGGTCGGGCAGATGCGCAATACAAGTTACGTTTCCATCGGGAATGTGGCGATGGGGATCCCCGGCAGCATGATGGAGCCGCAGATTTTGCAGGAATACTTCGGCATGCGTGCGGAATGGGTGGATATGGTAGAGGTCCTACGCCGTATCGAAAAGGGGATCTATGACGAAAGTGAATTTCGTAAAGCGCTTTCTTGGGTAAAGTCACATATCCGCGAGGGAAAAGATATCTGCAATCCCGCGGGGAAGGGTCACGACAGGGCCGCCCTCGATCGGGATTGGGAATTTTCCGTCAAGATGGCGCTCGTCTTCCGCGACATATTATGCGGCAATCCGGTGCTTGCAAAGATGGGGTATAAAGAAGAGAGTCTCGGTCGCGGGGCGATTGCAGGCGGCTTTCAGGGGCAGAGGCAATGGACGGATTTTCTTCCCAACGGCGATTTTGCGGAGAGTATTCTCAATTCATCTTTCGATTGGAACGGCGCACGCCGACCGATCGCCTTTGCTACCGAAAACGATACGCTCAACGGGATCACGATGCTTTTGCAGCAGCTTCTGACCGGACAGGCGAGCGTTTTTGCGGATGTGCGAACCTATTGGAGCCCCGCATCGGTCGAACGCGCGACGGGGGTACGCCTCAGCGGAAAAGCGGCGGGCGGGTTCATACACATGAACAATTCCGGCGCGGCGGCGCTGGACGGGGCTGGCGCCATGAAGAAGGACGGCATCCCCCTTATGAAAAGATGGTGGGAGGTGACGGATGCAGATATATCGAGCACCCTTGCAGAAGTAACCTACAGTCCCGCAAAACTCGAATATTTCCGCGGCGGCGGCTTCAGCAGTCATTTTGTGACCCGTGCAGAAATGCCCATGACGATGATGCGCCTCAACCGCATTTATGGAGCGGGGCCCGTGTTGCAGGTAGTCGAGGGGTATTCCGTCGAATTGCCCGAAAGGGTTTCCGCGGCGATCGAAGCGCGCACCGACCCGTCTTGGCCGACAACTTTTTTTGCCCCTCGTCCTGCAGCCGGAATGGAAGATGCTTACGAAGTCATGGCCAAATGGGGCGCAAACCATTGCTGCCTGACGTACGGGCATATCGGCGCGGATGTATTGACGCTTGCGAGCATGCTTCGTATCCCCGTCTGCATGCACAATGTGGATCGTAAGGATATTTTCCGTCCGCATGTTTGGGATGCATTCGGCACAAAAAATGCGGAGGGCGCGGATTTTGCCGCATGTAAGGCGTTCGGCCCCCTTTATAGGTGATGCGATGCTAAAAGGAAAAATTTCCGCTTCGCTGATGTGCAGCGATTTGACAGATGTCCGGACCGGGCTGAAAGCACTGGAAGAGGGCGGCGTCGAATTCCTTCATGTCGATGTGATGGACGGGGTGTTTGTTCCCAATATCATGCTCAGCGAATCGGTCGTCAAACAATACCGTCCCTTGACGGAAATACCGTTTGACTATCATTTAATGATTACCGAGCCGGAGCAAAAACTTAGTTGGTTTGGATTTCGCGAGGGCGACATGGTATCCGTCCATTTTGAAAGCACGCCTAATATTTGCAGGGCGGTACGCGCCTTGCGTACCCTCGGTGTCAGGACGGGGCTCGCGCTCAATCCGGCAACGCCCGTCACGTCGGCAGAATACCTTCTTCCTTATCTCGACTTTTTGTTGATCATGACGGTGGATCCGGGATTTGCGGGGCAGCCGCTTGTGGAAACAGCGCTCGAAAAAATTGCTTTTGCCCGAAGGTTTTTGGACGAAAGGGGGCATGAAAATATTATGATCGAAGTAGATGGGAATGTCAGCTTTGAAAATGCCGCAAAGATGCGCCGCGCCGGCGCAGATATCTTTGTCGCCGGTACGAGCAGCGTATATGCCAAAGGCCTTACCGTAACGGAAGGAGTGGATAAGCTGCGCAAAAGTATCGGCGGGGAGGGCGTCTTTTGAAAAATATTTTTGTCATCGGAAGCGTCAATACCGACATCACGCTGACCGTTTCACGGCTCCCGCAGCTCGGAGAATCTGTGCGGGGCAACGGGATCCTCACGGCACAGGGGGGCAAAGGTGCCAATCAAGCGATTGCCTGTGCCAAGTTGGGGGGCGAACGGGTGCACTTTGTCGGTGCCGTCGGCACAGATGAGCGGGGCGATGCCCTGTTAAAATCAGTTTCCGATTACGGCGTCCTTACGGAAGGCTGTGTTCGTGTGCATGGTGCGGAAAGCGGAATATGCGTCATTCTGTTTGATGAGGGCGCAAACGACAATATGCTCGTGGTCGAGGAAGGAGCGAATGCACTGCTTTCGCCCGATATCGCGGAAGCCTATCTGAAAAAAAATGCAAAAGAAGGCGATATTCTCCTCGTGCAGTTGGAAATTTCGTCTGCAGCGGTGCAAGCGGCGCTTAAAACAGGGAAACGCTTGGGATTGTATACCATTTTAAATCCCGCGCCCGCCCGTGCAGTCGAAGAGGAAATCTTTAAAAATGTCGACCTGCTGATTCCCAATGAAACGGAGTTTCGTGCATTTACAGGAATTGAGGCGAACAACAGCGAGAACATTTTAAGGGGATACCAAATTTTGAAAAAGAAGGGGGTGGAGGCATTAATCGTTACGCGTGGAAGATACGGCAGCACCTATGTAGGGGAAGAACAGTTCGATGTCGCTGCGGTTCCCGTAAAAGCGGTAGACACGACCGCCGCCGGCGACACTTTTATCGGCGCATTGAGCGTTTGTTTGGCGAAAGGCAGCGGAATGAAAGAGGCGATGCTGTTTGCTTCGCGCTGTGCATCCGTGACGGTTTCAAGAAAAGGGGCGTCACAAAGTATCCCTTATCGGGATGAAATAATCGGCTAAGAATGATAAAAATAAGATTACGGAGGAAACATTGCAATGAAAAAGAGGTTGTTGTCGCTTGCGGTGATCATGGTGTTTGTCGCCACGGCGATGTTCGGAGTATTGCCGGTGCAGGCGTCTACCGTAGAGGAAGGGGAAGGACACAATGTTCTGAAAAATTTTATTTCCGTCCTTTATGATGTACCCGCCGAAACGGAAGGTTGGCAGCTCGACGGTTCCTTTCGCGTGACGACGTCGGGCCATAAAATAGGTAATTGGGGGGCTTACGATGGTTGGAAGATCGTGTCCGGCGAAGACGGCGGCGCGATGCAGTACGATTTTCAGGGGACGGAGGAAATCGCCCGCATCTCACAGTTTTATACGATGATCAGCAACTATACGAAAGGGCTGACGCGCATCACACTTGAAATAGAAAAACTGCAGGCGGGCGAAATTCTCGATCTCGGCATCAAATTTTATGACGTGGTCTCCGCATCCAATACGGGGGAAACGGATTTCACCCAAGAATACAACGCTGCTCCTGTCGGTGAAACGGTCAAACTTACCGAATATGTCGATTTGAGCCTGATCGGTTCCCCCGATAGTTTTATCGTGTGGGCCAAGGCGGATACGGCGGCCGTACAATTCCAATTGAAAGGCGTAACGCTCGAATGGGGCAATACGGCAATCGCGACGGCAGACGGTTATTTCAGAGGGCTCGACAGCGGATTTAATATCCTTTTCGATAAACTGGCGCGGAGCGGGCAAAGCAAAAACTTTGTCGGAATGCCCGTCAATGGATATTCTACGGAAATCGGCGCAGGGTACGATTCCGGCATCCACGGCGACTACGGTTTCAATCACGGCGGGATTAAGGCGTACAACGACGAGCAGGGAGAATATCTCGGCTTTGGCGAAGGAGAGGGCGAAGGAGCCAACTCTGTTTCCGGTATTTGGATCAAGTTTCCTCTCGATCTTTCCCGCGAAAAGGTGAATCTGCGCTTCACGATCATGAAAAAAGTCGAAGGCGCGTGCAATGAGGTCAAATTTGAATTTTGTTCCGCAGGCGAAGGCGGCAGCAATGTGGCCGTTGCCATCGGCAACAATCATAGCTATGAAGGCATTCCGCAGCTGAACGATGTCCCCGCGGGCGAATGGGTCACATACGACATTAAAGATGTCGATCTCACCGCTATCGCTACGTTCGACGGGCTGGGCATCTGGGTAGATGCAACCGGCGCAGAGGGGCAGGAGATATTTATCCGCAATCTGTCTATCTATTATGACGAATGCGGTGCCGATCGCTCCTTTGCTCTTACCGAGGAGGATAACGAAGTCAACGGGTTGACATTCTCTGCTCCTGCGGGCGTTACGGTGCAGAGCGATTATCGGGCTGCCCAGTATTTGACGTTTGACTATGCTGCGGCAAACGGTACCGTTTCCGCTTCCTATGACGAAGAATTGTCGGCCGGCAGATACCGCGCTTATCTTGCCTTCAGAAAGGGCGCGGCTCTCTCCGACGAGCTTTCATTTTCTGTAACGGCCGGCGGGCATGAATTTGATCTGTCATCGGATATTGCGGCGGGGCAGACCGATGAATGGACGGTCGCCGAAAGCGAGATCGTAGAACTTGCAGACGGGACAGACGGATTTACGATAAAAACTTCATGCGCGGCGGGCAGCCTTGACGTGGCATACGTCGCACTCGTACAGGAAGAGGAATATATCGGCCAGGATACGGCATTCGGCGTCTCTAACGTGTTGGTGCGCGATTTTACGGCAATGAATAACATGGGAGTCGACGAATATGACTTTTCGCAGAACGGATTCCCCGAAATCGGCAATTGGTCAGATTCTTTCCCCGACCTTCGTTCGCAGGGACAAAAGGTCGTGCGCGATACCGATGGTACGCCCGTCATGAAGATTTACCGCAGGTCACAGGCGGAAATCGAAGAGGCCAAGGAACTCTACGATTGGCCGGAGGGAACAAACTATGTACCCAACGATCAGTCGCACTTCTTTGTGACCGCTCCCGTCAGTGCGGGATACTTCCAGCTGCAGGTCACTGTCAAAAAGGGCGATAACTTTAAGGGTACGGCAGATTTCAGCATGGAAGGCTATACGGGCAGTGAACCGTGGTGGGATCTTGCGAACTTTACCGCTGCGCTTGCCGAAGCGGAAGCGAATACATGGGTCACCTTTACGGCCGACGTATATCTGCCTCGGGCAATCGACAGTATAAAAATATGTACGGAAACGCGGTACGAGGACAGCGATCTGTTCATCAAGGATTTGAAAGTCATTCGCAAACAGACCTCGGCAGACGGTTACTATGCCGCGGATGAAGGGGCGGATCTGACGTGGAACATCATTGCGGGAGAAGGTGCGATCGATACGGTGACGCTTGACGGGGCGGCCGTGCCGGAATCCGCATATACGCTTACCGCCGACGCATTCACGCTCAAAAAAGATTATCTTGCGACGCTCGCGAACGGCACATTCGAATTTGTGCTGTCCGGCGACGAGGGAGCGATCTCGCTAACCGTTTATGTAAGTAAAGTGAGTCCGGTGATCGGCACGAAAAATATTTCCGTCAACTTAAAAAATCTCAAAGACTTGACCATCGACGTCGATTTCAAAGGATCGGGCGTATCCTATATTGAACTGAACGGCAGGGAGCTCGAAGAGGATGTCGACTATATCCTCGATGCCGATGCGGGAAAGCTGACGCTGAAACCTTCCGCGTTTGACGGCGTTGCGGAAGGGGAGGCAACTCTCGTCATCAACACGAGGGCGGGGCAGGCGCAGACGACGATTGCCGTCGAAAGCAAGGGAGCAAATACCGGGCTGATCGTCGGGCTCAGCGTAGGCGGGGCTGTCGTCGTGGCGGGCATTATAGTCATTGCCGTGGTGCTTGCCAAGAAAAAAAAGAATGCGCAGCATTGATCGATAAGGAGTGAATCATGAAGGGTAAATTGAAACAAATAGCTGCGGCCGGATTGGCCCTTTGCATGGTGTTCGGGCTGGCGGCGTGCGGCGGGGGCGAAGACCCTGCCGACGCCTCGGCAGTCAAGCTGACGATGTACATGTATCAGCCGGAAGATTGGGCAGTCGATTATGTACAGGATACCATTGCGGCGTTTAATGAAGAATATAAAGGCAAGATCAAAGTCGATCCTAAGTTTTTCTTCGGTACGCAGTACAATGCGAATTTGGCTTCGGCAATCGAAAACGGAAACTGTCCGGATATCTTCACGCTGTCCAACAGCAATCTCGCGGCAAACGTGCAAAACGGATATTTAGAGCCGCTCAATGACTATTTTACGCAGGAACAATGGGATGACGTGATCCCCCAGGCAATGGAGCAGATCAAATTTAATGATGATATTTACGCTTATCCCTGGTATATGGAGCCTTCGACCTTTCTCTTCTACCGCAAAGATATCGTCGAGGATGAACTTGGCTTTACGGCCGAAGATTTGATGACGTATGAGGGCATTTATGAAGTCTGCCGCGCTATGGTGAATCAGAACAAGGTGCCCCGTGCAGGTTTCCCCATGTATATTCCTGTGGGGATCCCGCGCGGCTGGGCGACCATCGGCATGCAATACAATTGCATGGAGGGGAAATATGCCGTCAGCGACGACTGGACGACGAGCAACCTCAACGAGCAGGGAATGAAAGACTTGAATGAGTTCTACTTTACGATCGGTTCAAACGGTTGGTGCCCCCAGCAGGATATGACGGAGCGCGGTTACGAAGATGCCGTCGTGGGACTCTGCGAAGAATATTGGCTGATGAATCTCGGCGGTTCGTGGGATATCACCGTCATAATGCGCGATTATCCGGAAATGAAAGATAAGATCGGCATCGTGCCTGCGCCTACCTCGACACAAGAACGCAACGGCTATGAATATACGACGGCGACCAACGGCGGATGGAATTTTGTGATATCTTCCGATTCGAGCAGCACGAAAAAGCAGACGGCGGCCACGTTTATAAAATTTGTTATGACAGACAATGTGGAACGCACGGCGCAATACTTTATTGATTCGTATAACAGCCGGTTTGCGACGACAAAGACGGTGCAGGCGTACCTCGATACTGTAGAAACAGAAACGCCCTCCGAATGGCTGGACATCGTGGCCACGGTCGCCGAACTCGGCATACCCGAACCGCGCTATTCTTGGGATATCATCAATCTCGTAAATGATATGCTTTCACTGTCTATGGCTTGCGGGCGCGGATCTGATTTCAATACAGAATACTCGAAGATCCTCGCCGATGCGAACGCAAAGATGCAGACGATCCTCAACAGAGGGGAAGTCAATCCTTTTATTTGATCTACGGAGGAGGGGAATGCCTTCGGGTATTCCCCTCGCCGGCGGAGGAAACATGAAGAAAAAATTGTGCGTTTTGATCGCTTTTCTGATAATCGTTGCGGGGGTTTTCGGCATGGTGACAGGCTGCGGCAATTCGGTCGTTTCGCAAGGAGATTTACAGCTTTCGCAAAACGATCAAGAAATTTCGCTGGAAAATGAAAAAATACGCATCTCATTCAATAAATCGAACGGCTCGATCCGCGAGGTATATAATAAAATAAGTGACATTTTGTTGGTTTCCGAAAACGATGATGCGGAAGCGGTCTCGCTGCGCGTCAAAGGGGAAACGCTCATGGTAAACCAGCAGCCCGAAAAATCCGGATTTGAGTATACGATCGAAGAAAACGGGGCAGAGGAAAAGCGCGTTGCTTTTTCTTGGCGGTTTCCCGTCGGCGCAACGGTTACGGCAACGGTTTCCCTCTCTTCCGGGTCGGACGAGATTGTGTTCCGCGTGCGTATCGACGACATAGAACGGGATGTATATGCCGTGCAGTATCCTATCGTCGACAATATCGGCGCCATTACGGGCGACGGGGAAAACGACTATCTTGTCAGCCCGTTTGCGACCGGGTATTTGTTTCAAAACCCGCAAAGCAATTTTATGCGTTACGGGCAGGATTTGAGCGGACAGAGCGCGCTCACGCCTTCGGGATTCGGCAGTACGATGCAATTTTACGGCTATTATACCGAAGGGAAAGGGGGCTTTTATTGGCAGACAAAAGACGGCGGCAATACCGTCAAAGATTTTGTTTTCAAAAATGACGGCGGGAGCTTGCAGGCGGAGATCGGACACTATGTGAGCGATATGTCTCGGGCGGCCGCGCAGTTTGATTACGATATCGTGCTGACAAATTTGTACGAGGGGAATTGGTACGAAGCCGCAGAGCGCTACAAGGCCTGGGCCGTGGAACAGCCGTGGGTTAAATATCACGGGCGGAATTCCGAGAGGGAAGATCTGAATAAAGACGTATATGAAAACAGTGTGCTCGCCAATTTTATCGCTCCCGCAAAAAAGGATCAGGCCGATTATGCGCTTGCCCTCTACGAAAAGATCCGTGAAAATATAACGACGCCCGGTTCAAAAATTTTGACGGTGCCTTTCTATTATTCAATTCCGCAGGAAGTGGGCCCGGATGACGATATCAACGCATATTTTGAAACCTGGAAAGATGAAGCCTTTTATGAGGCGCTTGCCGAAAACGGGGAACCGATCGCGCAGTTTGAGTATACCGATCTGCAAAAGGAATCCAAAATGACGGCGCTCCCTTCATGGATCACGGACAACAGGGTCAAAAAGGAACACGGGGAATATTGGAACATTATGTTCGCTGAAAATTGGCAGTATCTTTGCGGCGGCAGCGAGCGATGGGTCAATCTCGTTACGGACAGGCAGCGCGAGCAGTTTGAAAAGATGGGAATGCAGGGTATTTATAACGATCTCGGCGTGTGTGCCGTACATCCGCTGCAGTGTTTTGATACCTCGCATGATCACGGATGGGAAGTCAACGTCCTCGATGATTATCTTGCTCTTTTGGAAAAGTCATACAATATTTCCCGTGAATATACGGTAGACGAGTCCGGGAATAACGGTTTTACCGGGCAGGAAATGATCACCGAAAATGCAATTCCGTTTGTAGACGTATATTAAGCCCGCGCCAATGCGGGCGAAATGAGCGGCATGGAGCACGACGAGATCATGCGCCTTGTGCAGAACGACGTGGCGGAAAAGATACCGCTGTTTGAATATGTTTATCATGAATATTCGGGCGTGCGCATGGACGGCTTCACGCTGCCCGTATCTTCCGTCGGCGTTCCCTATTACTATACGATGGCTTATACTGCACTCAACGGCGGAATCCCCGAATTCAACTATGAGTGCTACGATCATAGTGCCTTCGCCGAGCTTGTAGGGCAATTGGACACGGATATGATCCGCTTTATCGATACGCTCGGCAAAGCGCGCGTCGATTACGCGAAAAATTTTCTTGTATACGGCAGCATGGCGCGCAGTCCCTATCTTGGCTTGGAAAAACAGAGTTATTCTTATGAAACGCCCATCGTGATCAATTGGGGCAGCGTCGGCGGTTTAAAGAGCGGCGAAATGCTGCTTTCTCCCGTCGTGGTAAGCGCGTTCCGCTATGGGGAAGAGGTGGCGGTTTTTCTATGCAATATAACAGGGGAGGAGATCGACCTTTCCTTTACGCTCGATGCCCTTTCCCTTTACGGTATGGCCTCCGGCGAAGCAACGATTATAAAAGACGGGGTCGAAGTCTCTGCAGGCAGCCTTACAGAAGGGAAATACGCCTTTTCGGAGAAATTGGAAAGCTGCAGTGTTTATATGATTGCCTTAACGCCGGGGCAAGGAGCATAAAAATGGAATTAAAATCGTTTGGAAAAGAAGCGCTGGCAGCGCGCCGCCGATTTAAATATCGCGGCGCATTGAGCGGATATCTGTGCATCCTTCCCGCAATGCTGTTTTTGGCGACTTTTAGCTTTGCGCCGCTCATACTTTCCGTGACGCGCAGCTTTCGTTCCTATTCTACCGGAGAATTTGTGGCGCTGGAAAACTTTAAATTTATTTTGCAGACGCCCACTTTCGTCAAGTCTTTTGCCAATGTATTGATTTTGGCCGGGATCGTAGTCGTCACGCAGATGGTCATCAGTTTTTTAATGGCGCACCTGATCATCAAATTGCCCTTAAAACTTGCGGGGGTCGTCAAAATCGGCATCTATATTCCCTGCATGATGTCGGGCGTCATAACCTCGGTCATTTTCAATTTGTTTCTGCGCTATAACCGCGGCTTTTTGGATGCGATCATGATTGCAATGGGCAAAGACCCGATCTATTTCGCGCAGGACGGCATATGGCCGTACATCAGTATAATCGTGCCTACCCTTTGGCTGGGATTCGGCTATAATACGCTCGTCATGCTTGCAGGAAGATTGAACGTACCGCGCGAATACTACGAGGCGGCAAAGATTGACGGCGCCGGGGTTTTTGCGACTATGTTCAAGATCACCATTCCCAATATGGGGAACTTTTTTATACTTCTGCTCGTCAATTTGATCATCAACAATCTGCAAATGCTGGAGATCCCCATGTTCATCACGGGCGGGGGACCGCATGAAAAGACGATCACCCCCTGTATGTATCTGTTTCAGTCTTTCAACGATATGATGCGTGACAGAAATATTACCATAGCGGGAAGCCTGTTGGTCATGATCCCCATCGTGCTTCTCAACTTGGTTGCGTTTGTGTTGATCCGCTCGAAGGGCTCGGAGGATGCGTGATATGGTCAATACGGCAAAGGTATAAAAGAAGGCGGCCCGTGCGGCGTTTATTGCAGGCGGCACCTTAATCTTTCTTCTCATAATTTTTCCGTTCGTTTGGATGATACCGGCTTCTCTTAAAGGAACGGATGATATTTGGAGCATTCCGCCCAAGTGGCTGCCCTCTCAATGGGAATGGTCGAATTTTGCGGCACTGCTCGAACAGGATATCAACGGCGGTTACTTTTTTCGTTCGATCGGCGTGACGCTCATCGTCGGCGTATCCGCCACCTTTCTCAATCTTGTGATCAATATTTTGGCGGCATACGGTTTTGCGCGGCACGAATTTCCCGGGAAACGAATTTTATGGGCGATCTTCTTATTCACAATGTTCGTTCCGGGGATCACGGTACAGATCACGTCCATCCAGGTCGTGACCAAGCTCAATTTGACAAACACTCTTTTCGTGCTGATTTTGCCTACGGCAGCCAACGCGTATAACATTTTCTTTTTCCGCCAATTCTACCTCATGATCCCTGACAGCTTGGAAGAATCGGCCATGCTCGACGGCGCGAACAGGGCGCAGATCTTGCTTAAAATATTTTTGCCTCTTTCGGTTACGCCTATTGTCGTTACGGGGGTCGGCTGTTTTATCGGTCATTGGAATTCTTATATTTGGCCGACGCTTACCATCGTTGAAAACCAAGATAAGTACAGTCAGATCATGCAATTTGTATATATGCTGAGTACGAACGAGCCGCGCGACTACGGAAAGGTTGTCGCCGCAACGCTCGTAACCATGCTCATACCGTTGGCGGTATTCTCAGTCTTCCAAAAGAAGATCGTAGAAGGGGTCGCCATTTCCGGACTAAAATAAGAGGTAAAGCGATGTTAGATTTTTTGATGATGCAGGCAGGGGTAAAAACGCGCATGTTTTCTGCCGAAAATCCGGAGGGGAAAAAGGGGGGAGGATGCCGTGCCGTTCCCGACCCCGATAGTCCCGAATATGTACACGCGCGCAAAGCGGCGCATTACGGCGAGGGATGGAAAGTGCGCCCGTTTATCCGTATGGAAGGCGGCGAAACGGTCACGCTCGCCGCAGTGGAAGGGAGCGGCGTGATCACACAGCTTTTCATAACGAGCGATAAAAAGAATTTTTCCGATCTCGTTTTAAGGATGTATTGGGATGGAGAAAGTCAGCCCAGTGTCGAAGTCCCCGTCGGAGCGTTTTTCTGTATGGGGCATAACGAACAGCCGCAAGAGGTTTTTTCCCTTCCGATCACGGTTGCTCCCAGCCGCGGCTGCAACTGTTATTTTCAAATGCCCTTTCGTAAGGGGGCTCGCATAACACTCACCAACGAAGGCGGCCCCGCAGAGATCATTGCTTATAAAGTGTTGGTGCATGAACAGCCCGTGCCGGAAGGCGCCGCCTATTTCCACGCACAGTATCGGCGCACGGCGACGACGGAAGAATCCGCTGAGCACGTCATTCTCGACGGGGTTAAGGGCAGAGGCGTTTATGTCGGAACTTACCTTGCGTGGACCAACTTAAACAAAGGCTGGTGGGGCGAGGGCGAAGTGAAATTTTTTATCGACGGCGACGGTAAATATCCCACGATTTGTGACAACGGCACGGAGGATTATTTCGGCGGGGCATGGAACTTCGGCGGTTGCGACTGGTTGGGCAAAGACGTACACGAGCAGGTTTTTCATTCTCCGTTTCTCGGCCTTGCGCAATTTTCCCATTCATTAAATGCGCCCAAAAGGATAGGAATGTATCGTTTTCATGTTTATGACGGCATCGGGTTTGAAAAAGATTTGAGAGTTACGGTGCAAACGCTCGGTTGGCGCGACGACGGCGTTTATAAAAAACTGGCAGAAGATGTCGCTTCGGTCGCCTATTGGTATCAGTTAGAACCTCATTTCCATTTTCCCGCTCTTCCGCCATGCGAAAAGCGATGGGATCGGTAAAAACGGTATATATCAAAAAATTTTTAAAGTATAAACGGAAAGGGAGCCGCATAATTCGCGCTGCTCCCTTTTCGTTATCGTCTGCAAGTGATTGACCGGACATCAATTCACAGATATGAGTTTGTTTCGGGGAGGCCTGTGGGCATTTTTTGATTGTAAGCGTGTGTAATCAGATTTTTTGGTACGAGTATATCCTGCAAAAGGCGCTTCATATTGCCGGCGAGATAAGGCGGAATGTCAATTTTTTGCACTTAAAGGTTAACAGAACGCGTAGAAACGGCGCATTTTTTTTGCTATAATTTTATTGTAAACTTAAGGATGCGTCGGCAGATGTTTTAGAGGGAATGACGTCGTCGCAATTAAGAAGGAGTTTTTATGCGTTTCCAAAAGGCTGTCCCCGTTTGGCTGAAAAATGAAGAAAAGTCGCTGAATAGTATATGCGCTTTTTGTGTAATGTTCGGGGAATTGAAAAGTGCAGAACTGTACATCACGGCGAACAATTGCTATAAGGTCTATCTAAACGGGGAATTTTTGGGGTTCGGACCCGCGCGAGCGGCACATGGACATTATCGTATCGACGTGCTTCCTCTCAAAAATCTAAAAAAGCAAAACGTTCTCTTTATTGAGGCGGCAGGTTATAATACCATGAATTACTGGGTGTTGGATATGCCTGCATTTTTGCAGGCAGAAATTATGGAAAACGGAGAGGCGCGTCATTGGACGGGTAAGGACTTTTATGTGAGGCGTTATACCGAGCGTCTGCGCAAAGTCAGTCGTTTCAGCTATCAGCGTGCATTTACGGAAAGTTATGTGTTCCGTGAATCGCCTGAAAAAACTTATGCCGAGTACTTTGGAGATGGCGCCGAACTGCCGGCGCGCGTTACTTCGGGGAAGTTTTTGCCGAGAGAAACGGCTTATCCGACCTATGGGATGCTTTGGGGGAATAAAACCGAAAACGGGACATTTACTCTGGGGCAAGGATTGCCTTACCGCAATATTTGTATGGAAATTGAAAAGTTAAGGATCTTTCCCATTGAAGAATGGGAAAGTAACCCGTCAGACTTTATCTGCAATCTTGTATATGAAAAGTCGGCGCCCAAAACGAGTTTTTCGGGCGGAGAATATGCGGTTTTTGATTTTCAGAGGGCGGAAACCGGCTTTATTGGAACAGAACTTATCGCCGAAGAAGATTCGCATATATGTTTACTATTCGATGAGATGGATCTTCGAAAGTCGCCAAATGAACCATCCGAAATTTTTCCCTACCGCAACGGATGCGTTAATATCATAGAATATCGGTTTGTTAAGGGCATACACAGGCATTTCACGTTTGAACCTTATACGGCCCGCTATGTCAAGGCGGTGATCTGCGAAGGCTCTGTCCGCTCTCTGCGCATATCTATGCGCAAATTTGAAAACCCGGAAGCGGATCGTTTTTCTTTTTGGTGTTCCGACGAGCGGCTGAACGCCATCGTTGATGCCGCTCAGCGTACCTTTCGTCACAATTCTGTCGATCTTCTGACCGATTGCCCTTCGAGGGAACGCGCCGGCTGGCTCTGCGATTCGTTTTTCTCAGCAAGGGCGGAACAGCTGTTTACGGGCAGGAACAGGGCCGAAAATGCCTTTCTGTATAATTATGCGCTTTGTCCGCAATTGCCGTATCTTCCAAACAGGATGATCCCGATGTGTTATCCGGCCGATTTTGAAAGCGCACAATATATTCCGAATTGGGCAATGTGGTATATCATCGAGTTATACGATCATTTTCTCCGCTGCGGAGATTTTAACATTGCGCAAAAGAGCCGTGAGAAAGTATATGGTATACTGGAGTTTTTGGAAGGCTACCGAAACGAAATGGGGCTTTTAGAAAATTTAGAGGGGTGGGTATTTGTCGAGTGGAGCAAAGCAAACGATCCCGGGTTTATAGAAGGCATTAATTTCCCGTCGAATATGCTGTTTTCTAAGGCGTTGGAAAGTGCAGGGCTCTTATATAAGGAAAATAAATTCCTGCGTCGGGCGGAAGATGTGCGCGATGCGGTGCGCAAATATTCCTTTAACGGGATCTTTTTTGAAGACAACCGCATCCGCAGCGAAGACGGTACAAAGCTGACGGGGCATATCACAGAAACCTGCCAATATTATGCATTTTTTTCGGGGGTGGCCTCGCCGCACTTGTATCCTGCGTTGTTTGAATTATTAACGGAAAAATTCGGGCCTTTGCGCGATGCAACAACTGTATACCCGCATGTACATAAATCGAACGCATTTATTGGAAATTATTTGCGACTGATCATGTTGGCCGATTCGGACAAAAAGGGAAAACTTCGACAAGAGTGTGTCGATTTCTTTTTTAATATGGCACAGAGCACGGGAACCCTTTGGGAAAACAGCGATCCGTACGGAAGCCTCGATCATGGGTTTGCCTCATATGCGGCGAATTTACTCGTCAGATATATCAGCGGATTTATCGCGGCTCATGGAAAAAAACTGCTCTTTACGGAAGCGACTGAAAAGATAGACTGCGCCATCCGAATTCCCGTCGGAGACGAAGAATTGCTTTTTGAGCGCAAGGGCGGGAAAGAAAATTTGCGCATACCGCAGGGGTACGAGTGTGTGCGTCAGGCCGATGAGCGCGGGAAAGTACGTTCGGAGGCTGTAGTATGATCACATACGATACACGAAGTTTTTTTAAAGACGGCAAACCTTGGTTCCCGGTGATGGGCGAATATCCATACAGCCGCAACAACTGCGCTTTCTGGAAGGAAGGTCTCGGCAAGATGAAGGCATTGGGTATAGATATCGTCTCTTCGTATTGCTGTTGGATACACCACGAGGAGATGGAAGGTCATTACAATTTCAGAGGGAACAACAACCTTCGCCGGTTCGCGAAAGAAGTGAAGGCGGCCGGAATGTACTTGTGCCTGCGCGTTGGCCCCTGGATCCACGCAGAGGTACGCAACGGAGGTTTCCCAGACTGGGTCGAAAAAAAATACGGCAGCAGAGCCCGCTCCAACGATGCGGAATATATGGCCGATGTCGGCCGGTATTTTTCTCAGCTTTGCCGGCAGTGCGAGGGATTGACGTATAAAGAAGGCGGCCCGATCGTCGCCGTACAGGTCGAAAACGAATATTCCCAATGGGGCGTGCAGGGCAAGGGGATAGGCGACGAGCATATAAACGCCCTGATCGGAATGCTGAAAGACAAGGGGCTCGACGTTCCCCTGTACTTTGCGACCGGCTGGGGAGCTGCGGCTACTGGAGAGGCGATCCCCGTTTGGGGCAATTACTGCGAGGCGCCATGGGAGAACGAATACGGCGAACTGCCGCCGATGGACGGATATCTGTTTACCGACAATCCGAACGATGCCAATATCGGAAGCGACACGGGCAAAAAAGAAATGAAGGCAGCCATTTCACGTGCGTCTTACCCTTATGTGACGGTCGAACTCGGGTCCGGTATTCAGGTCACAGAGGCGAGACGCCCCGTCGTCACCGCGAAAGACTGCGGCGCAATGGCGCTTTGCAAGCTCGGCAGCGGCGTCTCTCTGCTGGGTTATTATGTCTTTCACGGAGGGGCAAATCCCGCGGGCGCGCTCTCTTCGATGCAGGAATACCGTGACGGGAACAATCTTCGTGCGGGATTCTGCTGCGATCTCCCGGTGTTCAATTACGATTTCCAGGCACCGATCGGTCAATACGGGGAAATGCGTCCCTGCGCGCGCGAGCTGAAACTCTGGAATTATTTTATAAAATATTTCGGGGAAGATCTTTGCAGATTGTCAGTGTGTCTGCCCGTTGAAAACGGTTCGGATCCGTCAGATCTGTCATCCCCTCGGCTGGCGATTCGGGAAAGCGGCGGCCGTGGATATGTGTTTTTCAACAATTATGTACGCCATTATCCCATGCCGGAACGCAAATATACGCGCTTTTCTCCGGCGGAAGGAACGGTATTTTCAGATTTTATTCTCAAAGATGGGCAATATTGTGCTTTTCCGTTCGGTATGGATATCGGAGGTGCGGTATTAAAATATGCCGAAGCGACGCCGTTTTGTATCCTGAACGGAGAAGATTACGTCTTTTGGGCGTACGACGGACAGGGGTGTACAGAGATCGAGGGCGAGCCCCGTGGTAAAATCATTGTTTTGAACAGGGAAGATGCACTGGATTGTTTTTGCTGCCGCTATGCAGGGAAGGATCGCCTATTTTGTACGGACGGAGAAATATACGAAAGGGATGGCGCTATCGAGCTTATCTGCGGAAATTCCGCTCGGCTGAAAATTTATCCTGCACCGGAGGCTCCGCCCTGCGGATTCCGTGAAGCGGGAAAAGAGGGGATCTTTACCGTTTACTTAATGGAAACAAAAGTCAGCCCCCCGGCGTTGGAAATCAGTACGGCAGAAAAAAAGCAGGGCTTTGCGGAGTATGCGCTGTCTTTGGAATATTCCGGACAGACCCCGCACAGCGCATGGCTGGAAATCGGCTATGAGGGTAACGGATTGGAAATACTGCTGGACGGCGAAAAGGTCGCCGACGATCTCTACACAGGCAGACCGTATGTATTCGGACTGCGCGATTACGGATATCCTTCGCGCGTGACCGTACGGGTCTTGGAGATGTGCCGTGGCAAAAATGTCTATCTGGAGCGTTCTCCTTCGTGTACGGAGGGAAAAGTGTGTCGGCTCACGGACGTACGCGCCGTTGCCAAGACGTGCATACGTGTGGAACAATAAGCGGAAACGGGCGTGAAAAAACGGCCGCAGCGCGGCCGTCCGAAATCGGTCATGTTTCTCCGAACATCCGGGTACGCCATTTATGGGGAGAAACCTGATAAACTTTTTTGAATGCATTGATGTATGCACTTTGCGAGTTATAATTGAGTCGCATCGCAATATCCAAAATAGAAAGCGAATTGTCCAGAAGCAGGACGGTGGAGTATGCGACGCGGCTTTCGTTGAGGCACTGCACCATCGTTTTGCCGACGTATTTTTTGAATTCGCGGCAGATATAACCGTGACTGTAGTGAATTTCGCTAATGATTTCCTCAATATCGCGGCACAGGAAAGATTCCAATTTGAGATTGTCGAAAAAATTTTCGATCCATTCAGGATATTCTCTTTTTTGTCGGATTTGATGCTTCAACATAATACCCAAAAGCTGAAAGATCACCGTGGTATGCAGTTGTTCAAACAGATCCATATGGGTAGAAAAGGTGCTTTCATAGACGTTGAAATGATCGAGCGTATGCTCGAACGATTCTATATTTTCATTCTTCACGTCGATGACGGTGACGGGTGAGTCGAAAAGCCGCGCATATAACTCTTTGTCGAGAAGAGAACAAATCTTTTTCATCTTATCTACCGTGACGTAGATATTTCTGTGTTGCGGAGGCGAGGAAACGGAAGGCTGAATTTTAGGCATCATCTCGTGTGTAACGCCTGGTTTAATGAGAATGATTTTTGAAAGAGGATTGCATTCCACGGGTTCGCCATTTACATAATTGATCACGGATCCGTTTACGGCGTAGGTGAACTCCCAAAAAAAATGCGTGTGCGGAGGAATGTGTTGATTAAAAAGCAACGCCGTATAGGGAGAGTTTGCTACCGTTTCTGCCGTATAGTTTTCTATCATTAGGCTACCTCCGTCCTTCATTATAACGTATTTTTGTTTGGATTTCAAGGTTTGCTTGTAAGAAAAATTAAAAATTTGCAATTTTAAGATAAAAGACGGGGTAGATTTTTGAAAAAATATCTGTTATAATGCAGAAAAAGGATAAAAAATTGCAATGTCGGGGAAAAGGATGAAAAGGATAAAAGCGTTTGAATTGTCTGTACTGCTGCTATGTGTAGCGTTAGCGTTTGTCTTCGGCTGTGGTTTCAGCGTAGAAACGAGCGCGACGGTCTATCACAACGGTAAAGGCAGCGCTCTGCTGACGATCGAAAGCGAGCTTGCGCCCGATGCATTTGAACAGTCGCTATCCGAATATCTGCAGGGATTCAACATTGTGTCCGGCGACGACGACATGCTCGTGGCGGAATCTATAGTGCAGGTGGATGATGGGTATGAGGTGCGGATCGCTTTTCGCCGCCTGGACAAAATTAAAGTGAACGGTGATTTTTATCTGCAGCCATGGGCGGAATTTGTACAGGACGGAAGCGAATCTTTGGCCTTGTTAGAAAAGTTGGACAGAGGCAATCTTAGCTGTACAGTATCAGCTCATTACGACGGGATTTTGGGTCAGATTACGATACCCAGATCAGAGGATGCCCCCATATCTCCGTTCAACGGCGCAGGGGAAGAGATCCCGTTGCAGGCGTTTGTCGAGGAGGGCGCTGCATCTTCGGAAAGCTCAAAAATTCTGTTGTTCCGCCTGTTTGATCTGGACGGCGTCACGCGGATGCGCATCACGGTTCCCGGGAAACTCCGTGCGGCAGGCGGAAATATTCGATTGATTGCGGATGACACTTTTGAAGTTACGCCCGACCAAATCGGTGCGACGGTACTTCGGAACAAGATCGTCGTAGACGAGAACGGTACGCAGAGGATCGAACCGGAGGTCACTTCAGAGGAGATCCCGGCTATGGTCGGGTACGTCGTCTTTGACGAAAGCGTAAATCCCGCGGTATATTGGACCATCGGTATCGCGGCGGCGATTGTTTTGGGGCTGTGCGTTGCCGTATATATTCATTTCAGGCGGGCCGGCATGAAGATATTAAAAGAGCAGGCCCGAATCGGCGAGGGGGATGAAAAATGAAGACGGAAAATGTCACGCGAGCGGTAAAAACTAAAGGGCGTAGTCCTTTTCTTACGGGAGTCAATGCTTTTTTTCACGGTAAAACCTGGCGCGGGATCATGCGGCATAAGATGCTTTACGCATTGTTGTTGCCTGCAGTCGTGCTTATTTGCATTTTCTGTTATGCGCCGATGTTCGGCGTGATCATCGCATTTCAGGATTTTAGGCTGACGGAAGGCGTATTCGGAAGCGAATTTATCGGCTTCAAGATGTTTTACAAAATTCTTTTCGATCCCGAAAGCGCAAGTTATTTGGAATTCCGCAATACGATCTACATATCGCTGATACGTATCGTCACAAATTTTCCCATTATTCTTATATTTACCCTTCTTCTCCGCGAAATTCGCGATCGCCGTGTGCGCGGCATAGTGCAGGCGGTGGCTTACATTCCATACTTTATTTCCTGGATATCCGTCGGCGGCATGGCGTACAATTTGTTCGCGGTAGACGGAGGTATTTTAAATCAGATACTGTCGGCATTCGGAAAAGAGCCGATTACTTGGTATTCCGAAGAAAAATATTGGTGGGCGATTTTGACTATATCGTCGCTGTGGAAGGGCATGGGGTGGTCAACCCTTATCTACATGTCCAGCCTGGGCTCTATAGACGAAGAACTGTACGATGCCTGTGTAATCGACGGAGGTGGCAGATTTCGGCAGATGATTACAGTCACGCTGCCGGGGATCATGAACGTCATTATGCTGCAGATTATTCTCGACGTCGGCGGGATCATGTCCGACAATTACGACCAGATTTTGGCGATGATCAACGGATCGCAGTCGCTCAACAATGTGACGCGCGTCGTGGGGACGCTCGAATATGAGGCGATCACAGGGGGCAGCCAGTATTCTAAAGCCACAGCGTACAGCTTACTGCGCGGACTGATCGGCATGGCTCTAGTACTTATTGCAAACAGGGTCGCGAAAAAGTCGGACAACGAGGGGATATTGTGATGGCCGGAGAAAAGAAAATTGATCTGTTTACCGTCATCAACGGATGTATCATGGTGCTGCTCATGGCGGCGTTCATTCTGCCCTTTTGGATCATCCTTACGGCGTCCCTCAGCGACAATGCCAGGGTACAGGCCAACGGAATATCGCTGTGGTTCCAAGGGTTTACATTCGAAGGGTATAAATTCCTGTTCGGCATGAGCGATATCTTTATCCGCTCGCTTGGGATTTCTCTGCTGACCTCGTTCGCGGCTGCCGCGTTTTCCGTTATCGTATGCACGGCGGCGGCTTATGCACTCTCAAAAAAATACCTTGTCGGCAGAAAATTTTTCAACGTGTTTCTGATGATCACCATGTTTTTCAGCGGCGGAACGATCCCTCTTTACCTGGTTATCCGCGGCATCGGGATTTATGACACGATTTGGGCGCTCATTTTACCGGGCGTAGCTTCCACCTACAGCATACTGTTGCTGCGCAATTACTTTTACGGAATACCCGCCGCGCTGGAAGAAGCGGCGTATCTGGACGGCGCGAGCGATCTGAAATTGCTGATTTATATCTTCGTACCTCTTTCCACGCCGATGATGTTTACCATAGGGATCATGACGTTTGTGGGTAAGTGGAATGAATGGCTGCCCTCGTTGTTGTATCTTGGGGCGACCAACAGATCTCTGTGGACGGCGCAATATGTACTGCGCCAGATGCTGCGGGATATGCAGACGCTGTACGGCAGCGCATCGACGGGCTCCGTGAGCAATGCGCCGCTCATTACGGCAAAAAATGCGGGCATTGTGATCATCGTTTTGCCGTTGATCGTAATGTCTCCGGTGCTGCATAAGTATTTTGCGTCCGGACTTGTTGCCGGATCGGTAAAGGGCTGACAACGGAGGCGCTGCCGGAAACGTGTCAAGTACGGCGGCAGCTTCCGCGGAAATAAATTTATCAAATAAGGAGCAGGGAATGAAGAAAAGAATTTTAGGTTTGATTGCGTGCCTCATGACGACAGCGATGGTGTTCGGAACGGCCGGATGCGGTGGCGGCGGAACGACGGAAACGCCGAGCGGCGGGGCCAATACGGAGCGCCCCGCGGGGACAAAGATCGTCGTTTATGCGGGCGGGTCGAGCGAATTTTCCTGGATAGCGGGGAGCGAGGAAACACAGGTCATCGACTATATTGAAAACGCATACTGGGAAGATACCGGGAAATCTTTGGATTTTGACATCGCGTATCTCGGCGAAGATATGCAGACCAAACTTTCCAGCGAACTTGCGGCGGGATCGCAGATAGACATCGTTATATCGCATACCCGCGGCGGCGTGGGCGTCGATGACAAACTGAAGGGCGAAGATTCGCACTACAATCTGTACGACGCTCTGTACGACTATGCGCCGAATCTTTACGAAAAGGTCAAGGGCGCGCCCCTCAATTGTCTCACAACGGTGAACAACGACGTGGTTGGCATTCCGTCGGTCATCAGCCCGTACAAATTCGGGATACTTGTCCGCAAAGATTATATGGAAGCGTGCGGCTATACGGACGATCCCGACAAAGCCGGTACGCCTTTCAAAGACGGACAGAATTACCAGCTGGTCGATAATCTCGATACGTTTGCAGAGATGTGCCGCGCGATGAACTCGATTACGGGCAGCAGTTATGCCGTCACGGGCGCCGCGTGGGATCTGGAAAAAGTGCTTACGCTCGGCGCTTATGCGGATGCGGGATACTTTTCAAGCGCTCTCGTGGAAGAAAACGGCAGGGAACTCATCATGACAGGCGGCAGCACGCAGGCTTATAAAGATGTGCTTGCGCTGGAATACCAATGGGCTATGACGGGCGTGATCTCCAAGGATGCAAACTCCATACTTCTGGAAGAAGGGGAATCCAACTTTATTTCAGGAAAGACGGGCGTTTTCGTGCAGGATCCTACCATCCAGCACCTGATCAAAGTTTCCCGCATGACAAAAGCGCGCGATCCCGAGGCGGAATTTACGGTGCTCGGGCCGCTGAAAGCGCACAAAGACAGCCCGGACGATCAGAAAGGCTTTATGCGCAATCCGGAAGCAACATTTGCGGCGGTCATACCCAAGTCGAGTACGAATGTGACGGCGATTATGGGATTTTTGAATTGGGTCTATGCGAACGAAGACAATTACAACCTGTGCCGCTACGGTATAGAGGGTACGCATTGGGTAGATAACGGAGACGGGACCTATTCTTATCCGGAAGGCAAAGAAAACTATGCTACCCAGCCGCCTTATTCCGGAATTCTTACTCTGGTCGAAAATCAGAACATGAGCAACCTGATTTACGAAGGATATTCGGAAGAGGAACTCCGCTGGATCAATGAGATCGCCGGAAATCCTGAAAATTATATCGACAATGATGTAATGGATTATTTGTTCGTATCGACTGACCGGTACAATACGATCATGGCGAATGCGGCAGATCAGCTTTACAGCATGGCGGTCGATGCCTGGACGGGAAAAAGCGATCCGCTGAGCCTTACGACATCGGGCGAAACGGTCTATGATTCCATAGTATCTGCTTACAACCGCTCCGTCGAAGAGGTGCAGGAATATTATACCACGCAGTACAAAACGATGAAGGCGCAGCGGGAGACCGATTAAAATGATTGGTTGGATCATCTTTCTTGCATACATGGAGCTGTACTCCGCGGGCGTGATGCTTTTGGCAAAAAAGTGCGGGATCGGAAGATACGGGTTGTGTCTGATTCCTTTCGTTTCCTTCTTTTTTGTTGACCGCATCACGGGCGGGTTCAGCGTCTGCGGCATACGCGTCTCAAAATGGGGGAGACAGGTGATCGTGCTTGCGGTCATTTCACTGTGCGCAACAGCATATGCCCTTTGGGGCGTATCACACCTGACGGCGGATAACAGCGCGCCTCTGGTACAGGTGATGTGGGTCCCTATTGCGTTCTGCATCCTCGTCTTCTGGCTGGGAACGGCGTTTTCCGCGGTCCGGATACTCTTTTTGCTGAACGCGAGTTTCCGTCTGGATTGGCTGGTCTGCGCTCTGTTTATAACGGTACCGTTTTTGTTCATGTTCGTCCGCAATCGCGGAGAGCGGTTTGCGGGCGCGGCATTCTGTGCCTGAGCATAAATATTTTGAAAATAAGGAGGAAATATGAAGTTTTTTTCAAAGATGCTGAGCATTGCTTTCGCGGCGCTGCTGTTGCTGGCGTCTGCGGCCTGTTCGCAGGGAACGCCGAAAGAGGAGGATAAGCCGGATCCCGGAGAAGTGGATCCGCCCGTACAGACGCAGTATCTGGGGAAGGAAAAATCTCCGGACTATCCGGAGATCTCGGATGATGTCGATTACACCGTTTATTATTTTGATCCCGAATCGGGCGACGACGCCGAAGACGGGCTGAGCGAAGAAACTGCCAAGGCATCTTTGTCAGAGGCGATGCGGCTGGTTTCGGCCGTAGAGGAAAAAACGCCGACAAAGATTCTTTTTAAAGCCGGCAGCGAATACAGCGGTACGCTCACGCTGACCGGGTTTGATGCGAAAGAGGAATCTCCTCTGATCGTCAGTGTTTACGATCAAACGGAAGAAGATCGATATGTAAAAATCGTCGGCCCGGAGTCGGGCAACTGTGTGGAGATCAAAAGCGGCAATATCCGTGTCAGCTATCTGGAATGCACCTCGCCTTTAGGCCACCGCGGCATCCATGTGACGACGAACGCCGCCGGAGCGATGAAGAATATCGTCGTTTCCGATTGTTATGTGCATGATATTAATTATAATTTGGAAGGAGTCACGTTGCCGGAAGGTGACGAAATGCCGGATACGGCGACGGTACAGCAGATTTGCCCGGACGGGAGGTTCTCTTACAATTGCGGCGGGATCATCTTTGAAGCGGATACGCCCAAGGCGAAAGGGCCGAGCTGGTATGAAAACGTATGGGTGGATAACAACATCATCGATAAAGTGGCGCGCACGGGAATCTGGGTGTTTTCCAACTGGGCGCAGCGCCCGGGCGTTGACTGGGGCAGGAACCCTTATTACGACGATGAAACCAACTGGTTCCACCATTCCAACGTCAATATCCGCGGCAACCTCATTACATACCCCGGCGGCGACGGGATCATCCTCGGTGTTACGGTGGGCGGTTTTATCGAATACAATACCTGTTATCACGCGCAGTATTTGGGCAGGGCGAATTATTATTGTGCGGCGATCTGGTCGCATTCCTGCAAAAATCTGGTGTTCCAGTACAACGAGGCGGCCTATACCCATACCGGAAGAGACGGACAGGGGTTCGATATCGATATCGGCAATTCCAACATCCTGTTTCAGTACAATTACAGCCATCACAATGACGGCGGCGGGGTGCTGTGCTG
The DNA here is from genome assembly GCA_904374385.1 of uncultured Clostridia bacterium. Classification (GTDB taxonomy): domain Bacteria; phylum Bacillota; class Clostridia; order Christensenellales; family Borkfalkiaceae; genus Borkfalkia. The sequence goes on from CAJFGA010000003.1 coordinate 33,507, forward strand.
CCATACTTCTACCAATATCGCGCAGTATGACAAAGAGGGCAATCTTGTTTTGGACGAAGACGGACTGCCAATCATAGAAAAGAGATTTTCCGATTGGTCGAACATCATCATCCGCAATAACGTGTTTGCGGACAATGATGTGGCGGATCTGATTTTGAGCGGCCCTGTCCGTGACGTTTGGTTTGAAAACAATACGGTCATCAAGAGCGGCATCATCGAAAACGAAAAGATCGTTGATACGAAAGATTTCGGCGGCACGATGTTGCCGGGAGAAAATTTCAATATATCTAACAACATCTTTTACAGCCGAAAGGAAAATACGGCGCGCTTTGCAATGGAATTCACCAAATCGTATAACATAGACAACAATGTATATTACGGGTTCGGAGACGCATTTGAAACGTACATGCGCGACGAGATAGGGGAAGAGAATTATATTTCCATCGATCCCGGATTCGGGTCTGATCTCGCGGCGAACATCGGATACGAAAGCGCGATGGTTTTCGTGCCGACTAATGCGGCGCTGTTTGCCAATGCAAAGACGCTCGAAGAGATGCTGAAATATGATTTTGCAGGCAAAGACGTAGAGGGCGAACATTATTACGGCGCTTTCGGAACGGCGGCGTGAGCGGAGGCATTAAAGGGAGGTAAATATGAGAAAAAGAATATATCTTTGCATAGCCGCGCTCGTCCTCATGTTTGCGGCGGCGGTCGGATTTACCGCTTGCGGCGGTCAGACGACGGGCGGATCGGACGGTTTTTTGCTGGCTGAAGGCGCAAATATGGTATGGCTGGACCGCTATGAAGAAGCGGATGTGGTTTTGGCGAGCGGAGACTCCGCCTCATTGGACTGGAAATCTTCGGACGAAAGCATCGTGACCGTACAAAGCGGGCTGTTGATCGCACAGGGAGAAGGAGAAACGACGGTCACGGTATCGGACGGCAATAAGACGGAGACGATCACCGTCAGAGTGCGCGATTCGGGCATTAAGCCCAGGTTTTCCTTTGACGAAGCGGACGCGTTTTTGGGCGAATCGGTTTCTTTCCCGAACACCATCACGTATAACGACAAAATTTATACGCCCGAACTGGAGTTTGAGATCTCATTTGCCGACGATTCCTACGCCTCTTTTGAAAACGGCAAAATAACCGGGATGAAACTCGGCTCAACCACGGCAACGGTTTCGGCTCCGTACAAGGGGATTACTTTGGAAAAGACGATTGCGATCAACGTCAAGGAACCGCTGAATATCGTCGTCGAGTCCTCTGAGGTGGAAATCTACAATGTGGAAGGTAAATTCGGCGAGGCGGAGCTGGTCGCAAGAGCGATGTACCTCGGCGAAGAAGTGAGCGGCGCCAAGATCACATACAGCGCAGTCAGCGGCGCGGACTGCGTGACGATCGACGGCAGTACGGTAAAGGCAGAAAAGGAAGGAGCCGCTGTCATTCAGGCATCGTATTCAGACGGCGACACTACCGCAACGGCGCAAATTTCCGTAACAATACTGCCGAACTACGTAGAAACGACTTATGAGAACGTGAGCTTTCATGATATCACGTGGAAAGAATATGACGGGGAGATCGGCGGCCGTACGGGCGTGATCGAATACAAGGCCGGCGCCGACATTACGCCGGACACCTGTTTCGATCATCGCGTGGCGGAAGCGCACGCGGGCGATAAGCTGCTCACACTTTATGCGCAGGGCTACCGCTATTTTACATACGATCTGTATTATACGAGCAATCAGAACCTGATGATCGGTACAGGCCCGTTTACCTCGTGGATATCGGTAGGAGACTTTTTCCGCAAAGATTATTTCAAAATAATTTCCGACGGAAAAGTGACCAATATCCTCGAAAAAGATACGTGGATGACGATGGTTTACGACCTGAAGGCGTTATGGATGTCGGATATCGGCATGACAGCAGATTTCTTCTTCTTTGTCAACGATGCAACGACTTCGCAGTATATCACCGATGTGCGTTTCTACATGGACGACGCTTTTATTCCGAGCGAAAATCTCGTATATGAAGACTGCGGCGATTATGTGCAGGCCACGAACGACGAATTCGACGTGATGATCCCCGTTTCGCGCAATTACAGCATGGATACGGGGCTGCCTTCGACAGTGGTGAATCCGGGAGAAGCGCCTGAGTATGGCGAATACGGCGGCACCGTCGGCGGCCGCAACGGTGCCTATGTGTACCGCACGAACATTTCGGACGGTTGGAAAAATTCGCTCATCGTAGCAACGTCTATGAATCAGACGTATGACGACAGCATGTACGCGCTCAACAGCCGCGGATCATATCTGACCTTCGATATTTATCCGGAAGAGGCGGATACGCTCATTTTCCGCATCAACCATCTCTCTGATACGGCGACGATAAAGGTCGGTTCGACCAATCTCGGACAGTTTGACGGCTGGCTGTACGTGATCAGGGACGGAAAGATACAAAATACGATTGAAGCGGGCGTATGGCAGACTGTCTGCCTCGCGTACAGCGACAATTACAGGGAAGACTGCGTTGGCGGATCGATAACCTTTTCTGCCGAAACGTCGGGCAGCGTCATATTTATCGACGACGTCCGCTACCGCAAAACGTCCGATTTCCTTCCGGAAGAATTTGCGGAAGAGACATATGCGCCTGTATTGGACAACGCGGCGCAGAACGTATCTCTGGAGCGCGTGACCGCAGGAGAATTCAAGGGTGCGTACAAATATGAAAACGGGACGGGATCGGCAGACGCGGAAAACGGCCTGACATTCAAAAATCTGTTGAATTCTGACGGAACGGCAGGGGAATTTTTCACGGACGGGTATCAGTATATCCGTATGCAGTTATATCTGTCCGATAGTGTATCGTCGATCGTGCTGAACGTTTCGGGCGACGGATTGGAAGCCTATCGGAAGGAGATCAGACCGGGAGAAGCGTTTGACGGAATCCCCGTCTTTACGCAGGATGAAAGGCAGACGAAGACGATCTCTGCCGGGGTATGGTATGACTTTTATATACCCGTATCCTGTCAGGGCTCCGTTTCCGCTGAAGCGGATGTGCGTCTGGTCGCTGTGGGCAGCGGAAGCACCCCGGCTGCGCTGTATCTTAAAAACGTCAGCTTTGAAGTGAGCGTTCAGACTCCTTACCTGCGCGAAGGCACCGGCGGCGTTTCGCTGGAACTGCTGACGAGCGGAGAGTTTAAGGGCGCATGGAAGTATGTCAACCGTACCAGCGGCGAAGAAGTCGGCGAAGGGCAGAACTGGGGCGAAAGCGGCGTGCTGTTCAGCAGAGTGACGCAGCCGGACGGCAGCGGGCCTGCGGCGTTCTTCAACGAGGGATATCACTGGATCAAGGTGGATATCTATGCGGCGGAAAACATCAGTTCCCTGTCCGTGCGCAGCACCGCGGACAGAAATTATAATTCGTACTGGGAACGCGAAGTATCCGTCGGCACATCGCTGTATAACTTCTCTCTGTATCTGTTCGACGCTTCCGGCGATCGGGCAAACAGGTTTGAGCGCAATACCTGGTACACGCTGTACATCCCCGTAGATTATTCTTCCCTGGATATCGGGTACGTATATATCATGCTGTACTCCAACGGCGGAAGCAGTGCGGCTCCTTCGGTCATGTACCTTAAGAATATAGAATATCTTGAAAACTTTACCGTTCCCGATCTCGTCATCCCCGACGGCACGCCCATCGTGCGCGATACGGCAGACTATATCGATTATGTGACGGTCGAAGAACAGACATCCGGACACTTTGAAGGCTCATATAAATATACGAACACGTCCGGCGGGCAGGACGAGAGCGGAAGCAAGCCTAACTACGGCGAAAGCGGCGTATATTTCTGGAATGTAGTCAATCCGAATACGGGAGAAGCGGGCGCATTCTTTACGCAGGGATATAAATGGCTGAAAGTACCGGTGTATATCGAAAGCGGCGCAGAATCGATTTCCATCCGCGTCAGTGCGCAGTGGAATCTCACGCAGTATTGGCCGCAGAACATTCCCGTCGGCGAAGAGTTTTCGCCCGAGATTCTCGGTCAGGCATATATCTGCGATGCGGACGGCGTACGGGTAAGCCTCATCGAAACGGGCGTCTGGTACGATATATTCATCCCAGTAGATTATACCGATACGGAAGTAGGCATCGCTTACGTATGCATATACTCCAACGGGGGAACGGCCGAAGAACCGTCCGTCATGTATATAAAGAAAGCAGAATTCCTCAAAACGTTTGACGTGCCGGAGTATCCGGCGGAAGAACCCGCCGATCCGAGCGTAGGCAACCTCTATGTGCGCGACGATCAAAAGGACAAAGCGAGCGTCGTTAAAGATGAAGAAGGCGTGTGGACCTACACGAACAAGTCTGGCGGACTCAAAGATGCAAATCCGACTTACGGCGAAACGGGCGTGTTCTTTATGGAAGTTTCGGCGGGCAGTTTCGATTACAGGCTCGTCCGCACGGAAATCAAAATCGGCGAAAATGTTTCATCCATAACTCTGCGTTTCGGCGAGCTGACGATGGGGCAATCGTATTGGGTGGAAGAGATCATGGTCGGAGAGGCCCTGCCCGCGCGGACGATCTATCTGTACGACGAGTCGGGCAATATGGCGGAGAGTCTGGAGCGCGGCGTCTGGTATACGCTGTATGTTCCCGTAGATCTTGCATCGCTCAACAGCATTCAGGCGAACGGCGGCAGCGAAGCGGCGCCTGCGGTGATATATCTGAAAAACATCCGCTATGTAAACGAAATCAGCGAAACGTCTTCCTATGTTTTCGGCGATACGGTTACGCAGGATTCCGGCATGAAGAAGTTTGTTTCGTCCGGTACGGAGAGGATGTATGTCAACGGCGTTTCTCGCGGCGGCGTCAGTACTGAATTTGAAAGCACGGGCGAATTTTTCCGGGCGGGATTCCACGTCGTGAAGATGGATGTCATGTTTTCGGATAACGCATCATCGCTGACGTTTGTGTTCGGCGGAAATGCAAACGGCGGACAGACGAGCGAATATACGTTTACGGTAGGCAGCGGCGCCATTGGAAACGCAAAGATATTGGATGCGGATGGCAGAGCGGTCGCAACGATCGAAAGCGGCGTCTGGTACAGCGTTTTCGTATATCTCGATTATACGCAGACGACGGGCTGGACCGACTTTTATGCGACGCTCGGCGGCGGATCGGCGGACGCTGCGGCGGTTCTGTACGTGAAAGACGCAGAATTTATGAAGGAGTTCCCCGCAGAAGAACCGCAGACGAAAGAGGGCAACCTTTTCGTTCGCGATGATTATGCCGACAGGGCAAGTGTTGTGAAGGGCGAAGACGGAGTATGGACTTATACGAACCGTACCAGCGGCATAAAGGAAGGAAATTCTCAGAATTGGGGCGAAGCCGGCGTATTCTTTACCGAAGTCACGGGTGACGGGACCGGAGGAGAGTTTTTTGAAGAGGGGTACCGCCTCATCCGAATGGAAATTAAGATCGGCGAAAACGTTTCTTCCATAACCCTGCGCTTTGGCGCCAGCACGAGCAGCTCTTATTGGATAGAAGAGATCATGGTCGGAGCGGCGCTTCCCGGCCGTACGATTTATCTGTACGACGAATCGGGCAACATGGCGGAGAGCCTGGAGCGCGGCGTCTGGTACGTTTTGTATATTCCCGTCGAAGACGCAACGGCTCTGAACAGCCTTCTTTCCAACGGCGGCGGCGAAACGGCCCCGGCGGTGATGTATCTGAAAAATATCACGTATGTGAACCAGATCAGCGAAACGTCTTCCTATGTGTTCGGCGATACGGTTACGCAGGACACCGATGCGAAAAAGTTCACCTCTTCGGGTGAGGAAAAAATGTTTGTAAACGGCGTTACGCGCAGTAATGTCAATACGGCATTTGAAAGCACGGGCGAATTTTTCCGGGCAGGATTCCATGTCGTGAGGATGCAAGTGCGGTTCGCGGAAAACGTATCCGCAATGACATTCACTTTTGCGGGAGATGTCAACGACTGGTCGCAGGCTGTCTCTTCTGTAACGGTAGGCGGAGGAATTTCTGGCACGGCGGCCGTCTTTGATGAAAGCGGAGCGGCTGTCGAAACAATCGAGCGCGGCGTTTGGTATACCGTTTGTGTTTCTCTCGATTATACGCAAACGACGGGCTGGTCGGAGTTTGCCGTCACGCTCAGCGGCGGTACAGCAGACGCGCCTGCCGTCATATATGTAGGCGAAGTAGAATTTTTGAAACAGATGCCTCAATAAGTAACAGCGAGCGCCGCCGGATATCCGGCGGCGCTTAGAACTAAAAATACAGTATGGAATGGCTCTGTAATAATTCCCTTATGTAACCTGCTCTGTAGGTCCGGTCGGGCCCGTTGAACCGGTGGCGCCGGTAGCGCCCGTGCCCGTTGCCCCCGTCGCGCCTGTGGGACCGGTAGGTCCGGTCGGCCCCGTAGGACCGGTGGCGCCGGTAGCGCCCGTGCCTGTCGCCCCCGTCGCGCCCGTAGGACCGGTAGGCCCGGTGGGGCCGCGCTGTCCGGCAGGGCCCTGCGGGCCTGTGGGGCCTGCCGGCCCCATATTGCCGCGCACAACGACCGTTTCAGTGTTTACAACACAGCTGCAGCAGGTGTGGCAGGTGTTTTTTTCTTCGTCATAAAAACAGCTCATAAGTTTTTTCCTTTGCTTTTTAATAGATTTTCGAAATAAAGTTTGTTGTGAAGATAACTTTTGTCTGACGGCTTATACTGCCCCGCCAGCGCATTGTAGGCCGCGGCGCGTTCGTATTCGCCCAGTTTGTCGTAGCAAACGGCAAGCCAAATGCAGGGAAGAAACCCGCTGCAATCGGGCAGCACAAAGCCGCCCGCCTTGGCGTCCGCTTTTTCATTCAGCGCGAGCTTATACCAAAAGATTGCCTGACGGAAATCTCCCTCCTCAAAGAAGGCTGCCCCAAGGTCGCAGCAGATCTCCGGCCGAGGCGGCGCATATTCAAAACTTTTGAACAGCGCCACTAAACTTTTGCGGCGCCTGCCCAAGGCTTTGTAACAAGCGGCAAGATCGCGGCACGCGCAAATTTTATTTTCTATCCAGCCGTCTCCGCGCAAAAACCATTCATACGCAGAGGCAGCCGTATCGTACAGCCCGTTGTCTTTCAATTCCCGCGCGAAATAAAATTTTTGCCTTTCGTCCGGCGTCTTGCCGCGCGAAAACTGCTTGGCATAGATGCATAAATTGCGGCAGGTCGCTCTGCGCCCCTGCGGCTTTTTGTGGGTCACGACGGCGTCAGCATATTCGATTTTTCCCGAAACGGGGATCACCTCGTGTACCGCGCCCGTCCATAAAAAACCGCAGGCACGCCTGACGATGCGCTCGCGGTAATACAGAAGCGCATCCCGTTCTTCTCCCATGCGATAGGGCAGCATATAGGCGTCTACTGTGCCGTCTAACTTCTCTTTAAGGGAAAGCAGTGCCGCTCTGTCGCCGGGCAGCAGCACGTCGTCTGCGTCCAGCCACATGATATAGTCCGCTTTCGACAGAGAGAAAGAAAAATTTCTTGCCGCGGCAAAGTCGTCCTGCCATAAAAAATCGGCAACGACGTCCGCATATTTGCTCGCGATTTCTTTTGTGTCGTCTTTTGAGCCGGTATCGGCCACGGCGATATGGTCAAAAATGCCCGATGCGCTCTGCAGGCAACGCGCAAGTACACCTTCTTCGTCTTTGACGATCATGCATAAGCCGAGTGTCATGTCTTCCTCTTCCGTATTTCTTTTGCGGGGCGCGCTGTGCGCCCGTATTTACATAATATGCAACTTTTTTTGGATTCGGTGAATTTTTCTTTGTGTTTTTTTAAAATCTTTGCTATAATAATGCGGTACAGGCAAGTGCCGAAGCATACGCACTCGTAGTATAACGGATAGAACGGTGGCCTCCGGAGCCGCAGATCCGGGTTCGATTCCCGGCGAGTGTACCATGATTCGCGGTGAAAAATGCTGCGGACAAAACACCTTAAAAAACGGTAAGTTTTTCAAGGTGTTTTGCTTTTTAACGGGTAAAAACAGGCCTTTGGCAAAATTTGGAGTTGCTATGTTTTTAACGTTATTTCAAAAATCGGGAAGCAAATTCACAAGGTCTCATAGGTAAGAGTTTAGGCTCCGCCGTTAGACGATCTGTAAATTTAGATTTCACTTGACACATCGACGTTTTGGTAATATGAAGAGTTTATATAAATAGTGTTTGCCGAATAAAGAGATTTAAATTAAATGTGTAAAATAGTCGGTAAATAAATTGGATTAGATTAAATTTTTTAGAAATGACAATATGCTTTTTTTGATCAGCAAAATTATAAACATTGGGGGGGTTCCAATGAATGGTTTTTAAGTGCGGAGCATAACTTTATGTATTCTTCCGTACTTTCATATTTTTAAGATAAAGGAGGGAATCGATTATGAATAAACTTTTAGTGACGGTAATATTGCTCTTTGCCTTTGCGCTTGCCGGCTGTGCGGACGATACTCCTTTGCTTGAATATGGCTTTGACGGTTCAAGCGCAACCGATCCGCCGCAAATCTCCTACAAATGCGGATATGTTTTGCCGCAAACGGAGTTTGAAAAGGATAATGTTTTTATCGATGTGTATTACGGTGAGATAGATGGTGGATCTTTAGAAAATAATCAAACAATGAGATTATACTTTATTGGAGCAGAACCAACTGACCCGTGGTACGAAGACGATAATGCTTGCTTTATTAAAGAATTGAGTAGCGAAGAATTCAACTCGGATAAATATATATGGAAAGGAAAAGACGGCTATCACGAAAGAATGGTCATTCCGGAAGAATTATTTGACCGCCAAGAAGGTTTCATTACTTTTATAATGGTGAACTATGATGCTGGTTTCAAAAGTCGTCAAAGTTTTCGAGTCAATTTTAATTTGGAAGACGATATCGTTACATTAACTGTTCCAACGAGATGATTTTACGCTTTTGTGTCAGAAACGGTATTCGTCGGTCACGGAAGAGATAACAGAAGACAATTTTACCGTAAAGCCCACAAACGGGGCGGCAGATAAAACTGCCGCCCCGTTGTGGGCTGAAAGAGACGTTGAAACAGCCCGAGAAGCCGTCCGCTTTTTGTATAATAAAAGTCCCGCGATCTTCGCGGAGTCCAAAAGGGGATTAGCCGATGAACAGAAAAACAGGCGTTCACCTGACAGAAAGCGACCGATAATAAAGGCTTCCCCTTGGGGAAAGCTGTCGCCGAAGGTGACAGAGGAGAGGGACGGCAAAAGGATAAATATGCGAGCGCCTTCCCGTCGGGAGAAGGCAAAGAGCGCGCCCGTTTACGGACAGTGAGCAACAACCTCGCGGCATCGTAAGCGCGGCCTGCGCGCCGCGGGCAGTGTCAGGATTTACAGCGCGAAAACAAACATCCGCCGGCTTTGCCGGCGGACGTTTGTTGCGTTAAGTATCTTTCAATACAAAAAATTTAGGTTCGGAGCGAATCTTATATCGATCAAACGGCCTCCTTTACAGAACTGTTTACCCGATCGTTTTTTCTGCTGACGATCAGCAAAAGCAGCGCGATGTCTGCCGTGAGGATCTGCGCGGAAACGGCGCTCCACCAGACGCCCGCCTGCCCCATAAAGAGCGGCAGGATAAACAAAAGCACGAGCATCAGCAGCGGTTCGGCATACACGCAAAGATAGGAAAAAGCCGTCTTTTCCGTAGCGTAAAATCCCGCCGTCGTAATGCGGGAAAAGGCGTAAAACAGCAAGCCAATCAGAAAAATCGGCAATACCTGTGCCACGTCCTCTCCGACGCTCGCCGAAGAGCCGAACAGCGGCCCCACGGCATGGCGGGCAAAAAATAAGATCAGGCAGCAGAGCGCGGCGAGAATGCCGGCGGCCGCATAGGCAATCTTTTTGATTTTACCGCTCGTTAAAAGCTGTCCCTGTCCGTAATACTGGCTCATCAGCGGCTGGCTTCCGTCGCCCACGCCCTGTATCAGCATCTGCGCGATCGTCATGGCATAGGCGATACAGGCATAGCACGCCACGGCGGCTTCGCCGCCGTGCATCATGCAAAAGCGGTTGATCAGCATTAGAGAGATCATCGGGGAAAGGGTCAGTCCGAAGGGCGCGATGCCCACCTTTGCGATCCTCGCCGCACATTTTCCGAAAGACGCGAAGGAGCCGAACAGGGGGAGTTTTTTGAACAGCAGATAGGCAAAGGCCTCGATCGCCGTGATCGCCTGTCCGAGGATGGTCGCGATCGCCGCGCCCTCTGTCCCGCGGTGCAATACCCACACGAACAGATAATCGAGCAGGATATTTGCGGCAAAGCCGGACATCATGGTGATGAATGCGAATACCGAACCGCCGTTGTTGCGGATAATGGGAACGATCCCCGTGGCAAAGATCTGAAAGGCCGCTCCCAGCACGATGACGTCGAGGTAATCTTTCCCCAGCGCAAGCACATCACCCTCGGCGCCGAATAGCCGCAGGATAGGTTCTGTAATAAAGATAAACGCCGTCATCACGATGCCGGCAAACAGAAGGAGGTAGAGCGCGGCGCGGATATATCGGTTCGCCGATTCGGTATCCCCATTCCCCCTTTTTACAGACCAAATCACGGCGCCGCCCATGCCGATGCCCGTGCCGAGCGATTGGATCAGCGCCGCGACGGGGAAAGCGATATTGATCGCGGAAAGGCCCGCGTCTCCCATGCTCTGTCCGACAAAAAATCCGTCCACGATCGCATAGACGCCCGACAGGGCGAACGCCAATACGGAGGGGACGACGTATTTTGCAAATATTTTGTATAGGTTCATAGATCCCTCAATTTTACAGTTTGCGCAGCGCGCCGAACCGCATACCGAAGTGCTTTTACTATTATAATATAGGCAGGGGAAAATTGTCAATGATATCGGACCGCTGTACTGCCCGCGCGTGGAAAAAAGGCATAGGGAAATTGCCCCTTTGTATTTTCCTAAAAAAATAGTGAAATAATAATAATTAAGCGGAAAACAATTTGAAAAAAGAGGCATGCCTATGCTATAATAAATCACCCAAGCAAATTTGTACAGACTGAGGCGGTCAAAAAATCATAAGGGAGGAAACATGCGGGGAAATTATCAAAAAAGGCAGGAAGAGATCTTGCGCGATTTACAGGTGACGCGCGAGAGCGGGCTCACTTCTTCGGAAGCGGAACGGCGCCGGCAGGAATACGGCAAGAACGTCTTCGAAAAGCAAAAAAAGCAGAAGCTGATCTATATGATCCTTGCACAATTCAAGGATGTATCCGTGATCATCCTGTTGATCGCGGGGATCCTCAGCCTCGTCATGTCGATCGTCGAGGGGAGCGGCTTTGTGGAGCCGGTCGTCGTCTTTGCCGTCATCGCCATGAACGTCATTCTCGCCGTGACGCAAGAGAGGAGTGCGGAAAACGCTTTGGAAGCGCTCAGCAGTCTGTCTTCCCCCATCTGCCGCGTCGTGCGCGACGGCGCCGTGCGGGAAATGGATCCCGCCATGCTCGTTCCGGGGGATATCATCCTGTTCAAAATGGGCGACCTCGTGCCGGCAGACGCGCGCCTTCTCGCGTCGGAAAGCCTTGCGGTGGACGAATCGTCCCTGACGGGGGAAAGCGTTCCCGCTGAAAAGGATGCTTCCGCCCTCTTTGAAGGGGAAATGCCCTTGGGCGATCGCGTCAACAGCGTCTTTTCGGGCTGCCTCGTCACGGGAGGCAACGGCGTTGCGGTCGTCACAGAGACGGGCATGCAGACGCAGATCGGCAAGATCGCCGGTTTTTTGAAGGATACAAAACAAAAAAAGACGCCTTTGCAGACCCGCCTCGACAAGGTGGGCAAGGCGATCAGCGGGTTAGCGGTCATCTCCGCCATAGCGCTGCTCGTCGTTGGGCTGCTACAGGGGCACGGTCTTTGGCATATGGCACTGGTCGCGGTCACGCTCGCCGTCGCTGCCGTGCCGGAAACGCTATCCCTTATCGTCACCCTCATTTTGACGCAGGGAGCAAAGAAGATGGCGGCAAAGAATGCGCTCATCCGCCAGATGCAGGCGGTCGAAACGCTGGGCAGCACCTCCGTCATCTGTTCGGATAAGACGGGAACGCTCACCATGAACAAGATGACGGTCAAGCGGCTGTGGGTATATGGCAGCGGACCTGCAGGGGATGAGGCGGTTTTGAGCGAAGCGCAGGCGGCGTTTTTAGAGAATCTCTGCCTCGCCTGCGTTGCCACCGTCGGCAAGGACGACGGCGGGCAGGAGCGCATTTTCGGCGACCCGACGGAAACGGCGATCGTCCGCCTTGCCATGGAAAAGGGCATCGATTACGAGCATTTGGGCGAAAAATTCGAAAAGGTCGGCGAAATACCGTTTTCTTCTTCGAGGAAGATGATGACGGCGGCGGTCAAATTGCCCGATGGCGGGTATCGTATCCTGACCAAGGGCGCATTCGACCGTTTGCCCATCGTGCGGAAGGAATACGCTTACGGCAAAGAGCTGGAAGAGATGCACGACGCCTTTGCGCACGATGCGCTGCGCGTCATTGCCTTAGCTTCCAAAAGGGTAGACGAATTGCCCCAAGACCCTGCGCAGTGGGAAAAAGATCTGACCTTTGAAGGGTTCGTCGGCATCATTGACCCGGCCCGCCCCGAAGCGGCGGCGGCGATCGCCAAGGCGAAGGCTGCGGGGATCCGCACCGTCATGATCACGGGCGACCACGCCGCGACGGCGGGCGCCATCGCGCGGGAATTGGGTATCATCACCGCCAACGAAGGCATCATCACCGGGCAGCAGCTGCAAAAGCTCTCCGACGAAGAATTTGCCGAAAGCATCGAGTTTTATTCGGTATATGCGCGCGTTTCGCCGGAGGATAAAATACGCATCGTCAAGGCGTGGCAGGCGCGCGGCGAAGTTGTCGCAATGACGGGCGACGGTGTGAACGATGCCCCCGCGCTCAAAGCTGCGGACGTCGGCGTCGCCATGGGCATCAACGGCACGGAGGTTTCCAAGAGCGCCGCCAAAATGATTTTGATGGACGATAAATTTTCGACCATCATCGAGGCGGTCGCGGAGGGGAGAAACATCTTTTCGAATATCCGCAAGCTCGTCTATTTCCTGCTCGTGTGCAATATTTCCGAAATTATCGTCATGCTGTTCGCGCAGTTTATGAATTGGCCGCTGCCCCTTTCGCCCATCATGCTGCTCATCATCAATGTTTTGGGCGACGGCATCCCCGGCATGGCGCTCGCGAAGGAAGAGTCGGACAGGCGCATCATGAACCGAAAGCCCATCTCGCGCAGCGAAAGCTTTTTCGGCGGCGGGCTGATGGAAGTTATCATCCGCCAGACGGTGGTGTTCGCCATCGTATCCCTCGCGGCGTTCTATATCGGCTATAATCTCGATTTCGGCATCGCGGGCGTATCTGCCGAGGCGGCGGGCATGACGATGTCCTTTTTGGTCACGGGCTGGACGTCTATCCTGCATGTGCTGACCGTGCGCAGCCGTAAAAATATGTATAAATACCGCTTTAAGGATAATCCCCAGCTCTATATCAGCTGTGCCGTCATGTTCGTCATCTTCGCACTGCTCGCGCTGATCCCGCCCGTCGCGTCCGCCATCGGCCTGGCGCGGCTCAGCGGCATACAGTGGCTGATCGTCATCGGCTTGACGCTGATCCCTACGCTCGTCGCCGAATACGGCAAAATGTGGGATGCCATTAAGTCTCGCACGGCGGAAAAAAACCGCGTCAGCCTGCGTTGATAAAATCCACCGGTACAGCCGGTGGATTTTCAAATTCGGGCGGCCCTGCGGGGCGCGGGCAGGCATTTTACAAATCGTTCGATCGTCCGACGTATAGCTGCAGTTGGTAGTTCCATTGCAAAATCCCCGATAGAACGACGAGGCATACGGCCGCTTCGGGAACGGCGTCATACTGCTCTTTCGCCCTGCGGCGCAATGCGCCCAGGGCCTTTTCCTTGTCCTCATGGCTGCAATCTGCGCATAAATATTTGCCGGCAGGCAAAAATAGCAGCCCTTCCGTTTGTATATATTTTGTACATATTGCGAACATATGCGGCTGTCCGTCCGCTTCATAAATTCCTGCAACATCTTCGAAGGCGAAGGCGTCCCGCCTGTCTTTCCCTACTTGTTCGTAAAAATGGCGGTGGTAATTCCACAGGTTTTCCACCGTCGGGGACCTTAGCTTATTTGAAAGCAAAATGGCGCGTTTGGGAAAAATCTGTTCAAAAATACCCCTGCTTTTAGGCTTTTCGCTCGCTTTTCCCTCATAAAAGCGCCTTGCCCGCCCGATCCGCTCTTTAACGTGCTGCAGTTCGGCTATTTTTTGATCGGCACTCTCCTCGGCGCGCTTTAAAAATGCTATGATTTTTTCGAGATCTCCCCAATCGAGCATTTTTTTGATCTCATGCAGGGGAAGATCCATACAGCGCAGCGCGTGGATCGTGTGCAGGCGGACGATTTCCCGCTCCGAATAGTAGCGATATCCCGTCCATTCGTCCGTTTTACAGGGATGCACCAGCCCGATGCGGTCATAATGGCGCAGCGTTTCCGCCGTCATGCCGACCATTTCCGCCGTTTTGCCGATCGAAAAAAATTTTTCCATAGAGGTTATTTCTCCTTGACTTTTGTGTTACACAAAGGTTTATACTTATTATAACAGCGGCGGGGCGAAATGTCAATGCTCTGCCGGCAAGGAGGTTTATCATGAAAAAAATAGCTGCAATTTTTTTGGCAGCGGTCGGTTTGGCCGTTTTATTCGCTTTCGGCGGTTGTTCGGGCGAAGAGGTGTTTACGGAGCGGGAGTACTCTTCCGGCGACGCTCTTGTAAAGTCCGTTTCCGTCGACGCGGAGGACAGAGAGGTATCGGTCATCCTTTCGGAAGACGGGCAAGTACACGTCAGCGGATGGGAAAGCGAAAAGGAATATTACGAAATCGACCTTTCGCAGGAAGGCGCTTTGACGGTGACGCTGCGTTATAACAAGGAGTGGACGGATTTTATCGGGACCAAGCCCTCCGCACAGTACCGCAAGATCGTGTTGGCGGTACCCGATCAGATCCTTTCCTCTCTGACGGTGACCACGACCAATGAAACGATAGCCCTCGGCGCCCTGTCCTTTGCGGAGAGCGTGTCGCTCGATTCCAACGGCGGCGACGTGCGCTTTGAACGGGTCTCGGTCGGAAAAAGTTTGTGCGTCACGGCAAAAAACGGCGATATTGACGGTTCTGTCATCGGCGGGTGGGACGATTTTTCGATCGCCTGCGAGATCAAAAAGGGAGACAGCAATCTGCCGGCCAGCAAGGAAGGCGGCCAAAAATCCTTGACGGCAAATTGCAATAACGGGGATATTCATATCGAATTTGTCGCCGCATAACGGCGCGGCCGGGCGGCTGTGCGGCGAGTTATTTGTTTTGCTGATACCGTCCTTTCAAAATGATGATATTTCAAAAATCCGTTCTTTGATTGACAGGGTGCGCCGGTTGTGCTAAAATCGTACCAATAAAAAAACGCAGCGACCGGGAGAAGTACCGAAAATACCGCCTTGGCAGAGAGCGGCGCGCTTGGCTGAAAGCGCCGCATGGCGCTTTTCGCGAATAACACCCGCGAGCGGCGGCGGCGAACGCCTTTTACGGTCAGTAGCTTCCGACGGGCGGCCCGTTACAGCCAAAGCCTTTGACGGAAGGCGGAGACCCGCAAGGGAAAAATCAGGTGGCACCGCGAACAGACAGCCTATTCGCCCTGAAATAAAGGGCGAATAGGCTGTTATTATTTTGTTTTTCCGCAAAAAATACGCGGAAGGGATGGGAGAGCTTATGTGTTCTATATTCTGCTGCACGACCAAAGAGGTCGATTATAAAAAGATGACGGAAGGTTTTTACCGCACCGTGTCGCGCGGGCCGGACATGAGCCGCATCGAGCGCACGCCGAACGGCTATA
The DNA here is from genome assembly GCA_904374385.1 of uncultured Clostridia bacterium. GTDB lineage: Bacteria > Bacillota > Clostridia > Christensenellales > Borkfalkiaceae > Borkfalkia. The sequence goes on from CAJFGA010000003.1 coordinate 49,472, forward strand.
TCGCCTTTCACCGCCTCGCCATCATGGGGTTGAATGCGATGGGCATGCAGCCCTTTTCGATGGGCAAGGATAAACTCGTCTGCAACGGCGAGATCTATGGATTCCGCCCCGTAAAAAAACATTTGGAAGAGATGGGGTACTCCTTTTTGTCGGACAGCGACTGCGAAATTTTACTGCCCATGTACCGCGAATACGGGCTGAAAATGTTTTCCATGCTGGATGCCGAATTTGCGCTCGTTCTGTACGACGGGGAAACGGGCGAATATATCGCCGCGCGCGACCCCATAGGCATCCGTCCCCTGTATTATGCCTACCTTAAAAACGGAGCGGTCGTCTTTGCCAGCGAACCGAAGAATCTCGTCGGCTGGACGCAGGGCGACATCATGCCATTCCCGCCCGGGCACTATTATTATAAGGGAAAATTTCATAAATTTTGCGATATTGCCGCGGCAGAAGAGGTCTGCCATGATCCGCTCGACGACGTATTGCGCAACATCCGTGAAAAATTGGTCGAGGGCGTCAGAAAGCGCCTCGATGCGGATGCGCCCGTCGGCTTTCTTCTTTCGGGCGGGCTGGACAGCTCCCTCGTATGCGCGATCAGCGCAAAACTGCTGCGCCGCCCGATCAAGACGTTTGCCGTAGGCATGGACAAGGACGCGATCGATCTGAAATATGCGAGGGAAGTCGCAGAATTTATCGGGAGCGAGCATCATGAAATTTTCATGACCAGAGAAGAGGTGCTCGATTCGCTCGAAACGGTCATCGCTGCGCTGGGCACCTTCGATATCACCACGATACGCGCTTCGATGGGGATGTATCTGATCTGTAAAAAGATCCATGAAATTTCCGACGTGCGCGTACTTTTGACGGGGGAGATATCCGACGAACTTTTCGGCTACAAATATACCGACTTTGCGCCCGACGCGGCGGCATTCCAAAAGGAGGCGCAAAAGCGGGTGCGTGAACTGCATATGTACGACGTTTTGCGCGCGGACCGCTGCATCTCCGTTCACTCGATGGAGGCGCGCGTGCCCTTCGGCGATCTCGACTTCGTGCGATATGTCATGCACATCGATCCCGAAAAAAAGCTGAATACATACGGCAAGGGAAAATATCTGCTGCGCAAAGCGTTTGAAGGGGATTACCTGCCCGACAATATTCTTTGGAGGGAAAAGGCAGCCTTTTCCGATGCGGTGGGGCACTCTATGGTAGACGATTTAAAGGACTATGCCGAGAAAAAGTACGATGAAAACTGGAAAAAAATTGCCGCAAAGTATGCCTATCACGCAAGGCCCTTTACGAAAGAAAGCCTTTTGTACCGCGAGATCTTTGAAAAATATTACCCGGGCCAGGCGAAGATGGTCAAGGCCTTTTGGATGCCCAATAAAAAGTGGGAAGGCTGCAACGTGAACGATCCGTCCGCGCGCGTCCTTTCTAACTACGGCGCCAGCGGAGAATAACATAAGACATAAAAGTTCCGCCTGCGGCGCAGACTGCGTTGCAGGCGGTTTTTGTATCAATACCCGATGGATGTAGCGGAGGCAAAAGCCGATGCGCAAAAACAGAGATTTCCCTTTGCGTTTGTCACGAAAAATGACCGAGCATGCGGCGAACAAAAAAGGCTTCCCCTTCGGGACGTTACGGAAAGCGACCGATGATAAAGGTTTCCCCTTAGGGGGAGCGGTTGCCGAAGGTGGCAGATGAGGGAGGAGGAAGGTATAGCCTCTCATCCACCGCAAGCGGTCCCCTTTCCCCGGGGGGGAGGCACAAATAAAATATAAACGGTTCTCCTCGTATGGGGGAGGCGCAAAGTAAAACGCGAAAGATTCTCCGTAGGGGAAAAGTTTCGGGCAAAGCAAGCGAAAAGGGGAAAAGTGCCGCGCCGCCTTGTCTTTTTTGTCCTTTTGTGCTACAATATCCGCATGAACAAGCCCGACTATAACAAAAAAATGAAAGAACTCATGCAGCAGGCGGGGCAGGGCGAGCGGCTCTTGCTGCACAGCTGTTGCGGCCCGTGCTCTTCGCGCTGTCTTGAAGCGCTCAAAGATCGATTTTCCGTCACCGTATTCTATTATAATCCCAATATCACCGATCGCGCCGAATACGAAAAGAGGAAGGGCGAACAGCTTCGCCTGCTGCGCGAAACGGGTTGGGCGGACTTTATGGAATGCGACTACACGCCCGAAGCCTTTTTTGCCGCCACAAAGGGGCTGGAAAATGAGCGGGAAGGGGGCGCAAGGTGCTATCGATGCTATGCCATCCGCTTGGAACGCACTGCCGCCGCGGCGAGGGCGAACGGATACGAATGGTTTTGTTCCACCCTTTCGGTCAGCCCGCACAAGAACGCCGCTTGGCTGAACGAGTTGGGCGAGAAAATGGAAAAACAGTACGGCGTGCGCTGGCTGTACAACGATTTTAAAAAGGAGAACGGGTATCTCCGTTCCGTACAGCTCGCGGAGGAACACAAGCTGTACCGCCAGAACTACTGCGGCTGTATTTTTTCCGACTGGACAAAACAGAAATAAAAATTTTGCCCCTATGCCCGATGTGCGCCGAGCGCCCCGCAAATATTTGCGGGGCGCTCTTTCCGTCCGTTTTTTATTCGGTTTTCTCCTCGTTTTCTGCGCGGTTGAGAGGGGAGTGCATAAAAGCGTTCGCCGTTTCTTGCAGCAGTTTTTTGAGGTCGCCGCCCAGCGAACGGTACACGGCGAGCAGCTTTTGTTCGTCTTTGGGCGGGGCGTATGTCTCCGCACAGAACATGCCTGCGTCGTCCGTCCTGCCGACCAAATAGTCGAGGCTGCACCCGAAAAAGTCTGCATAGGCGATCAGGCTGTACAATTGCGGCTCATGCGTTCCGTTTTCATAGGCGGCGACGGTCGTCTGCCCGATGCCGAGTTTTTTGGCGAGTTGGCATTGCGTCAGCCCGCTCTCCGTGCGCAGATATTTCAGCTTTTCGTGAAGTTTCATAGCATTCTCCTGCATTTATATTAGCACGAGAATGCTTTAATTTGTTGACATAGCATAATCATGCTGATATAATAAAATTATTAGCATGATTGTGCTAATAATGCAGCGATGCAAAACAAAAGTGAAATTTCGGTTATGGTTTTCCTGTGTGTACATAAGGTGGCGGAAAGTGCGCTCATCGCCGTCATGCTCGCCGCAGCGGGACTGGCGGTGCTGCGGGCGGAAGGGCGGGGGGAACGCCGCGCGGCCGCTGCGGCGATTTTGCTGTCGGCACTGTGTTTGCTGCCGGTTTTGGCGGCGTTTTCGAGGGCTGTTTTGTTTTGAAGGATAAGCTCGGGGCGGCATTGCCGCCCTTTTTTCAATAAAAAATAGAAAAGATGGGGCAAAACATTTGACGAAGCGCCGCCGTTGCGCTATAATAAATGCAACTAAATTGGTTGCAATTAGAGGAGGGACTGATCATATGCGTCTATCATCCAAATCGCAGTACGGGCTGAAAGCCTGCTTTATCTTAGCGCAAAATTATCCGGATCGGTGCGTGAGCGCCTCTCATCTGGAAAAGGAGATCGCCGTTTCCGGCAAATATATCGAAAAGATCATGCGCATGCTTTCGGGTGCGGGCATCGTGACGGCAGAGCGCGGGGTGACGGGCGGCTATAAGCTCCGCCGTGACCCCGCTTCGATCACGATCGGAGACGTCGCCCGCGCTTTAGAGGACAATATGGAGATCGCCGACTGCATCACGTCTACCTGCGAAAAGTGCGCCTCGGGCGAGGTATGGCGCAAGCTGTATGCGGGCATCAATGCCGTGCTCGATTCGATGACGCTGCAATCGGTGCTCGACGACCACGTCGAAGTGCGCGCCTGCAAATGCAACGCGGGCGAACGGGGAGACTGTGCGCCCGACTGCACCTGCGGCTGCAACGCCCAAGCGGTATAACGGCATGCGGACAAAAAGAAGGAGATCGAATGGATAAAATTTACTTTGATCACGCGGCGACGACCCCCGTCGATCCCCGCGTTTTAGAAAAGATGCTGCCCTACTTTACGCAAAATTTCGGCAATCCCAATTCGCAGCACAGCTTCGGGAGGCAGACGGTTTCCGCCGTCGACGACGCGCGCGATGCGATCGCGGCGTGCATCGGCGCAAAGCCTTCCGAAATCTATTTTACGTCCGGCGGCACCGAGGCGGACAACTGGGCGCTGCGCGGCGCGGCATACGCCCTGGCCGGGCGCGGAAAACATCTCATCGTCAGCGCCGTCGAACATCCCGCCATGATTGCCACGGCAAAGGAACTCGCCAAAAAGGGATTTGAAGTTACCTTTGCCGAAGTGGACGAATACGGCACGGTCGACCTCGCAAAACTTGAAAGGGCGATCCGCCCCGATACCACCTTTGTCGGCGTGATGACGGCGAATAACGAGGTGGGCACTATACAGCCCGTCGGCGAAATCGCCGCGCTGTGCAAGGCGAAGGGATGCGTATTCTTTACCGACGCGGTACAGGCGGCGGGCGCGATCCCCCTGCGCGTAAAGGATATCGGGGCAGATATGCTTTCCTTTTCGGCGCATAAGTTTTACGGGCCGAAGGGGATCGGCGCGCTGTATATCCGTTCGGGGCTGAAGATCGAAAAGCTGATCACGGGCGGGCATCAAGAGCGCAACATGCGCGGCGGCACGACGAATGTGCCCGCCGTCGTCGGCATGGCAGAGGCGCTGCGCATCGCGTCCGAAAATTTGGAGGAAAACGCCGCCTATGTCGCGTCCCTGCGCGACCGCTTTATCCGCCGCGTGCAGAAGGAGATCCCTTACGTCCGCTGTAACGGGCATCCCGCGCATCGCCTGCCCGCCAACGCGAATTTTTCCTTCCGCTATATCGAGGGAGAGTCGCTCTTATTCAGCTTAGATCTCAAAGGCATCGCGGTGTCCTCCGGGTCGGCGTGTTCGTCCGGTTCGTTAGAACCGTCGCACGTCCTCCTCGCGATGGGGCTGCCCGAAGGGCTGGCACATGGCTCGATCCGCTTTTCTTTCGGCAAAGACAATACCCCCGAACAGGTGGATTATGCCGTAGACGCGCTCAAGGAGATCGTGGTCAAACTCAGGGCGCTTTCCCCGCTCTTTCCCAAAGAATTAAAGAACGAAGTTTTTCCAAAGGAGGAATGAAATGTATACGCAGAAAGTGATGGAAGCCTTTCAAAACCCCAAAAATGTGGGCGAAATGGAAGATTACGACGGCATGGGCATGATCGGCAGCGAGGCGTGCGGCGATATCATGCAGGTATTTATCAAGGTAAAGGATAACGTCATTACCGACGCAAAGTTCAAGACGTTCGGCTGTGCCGCAGCGATCGCGACCTCTTCGACCGCCACCGAGATGATCAAGGGGATGACGGTAGACGAGGCCTTGGAAGTGACGAATAAAAAGGTCATTGAAGTATTGGGCGGGCTGCCCCCGCAAAAAATCCATTGCTCCGTGCTCGCCGAGCAGGCGATCAAAGCGGCGATCGAGGATTACCGAGCCAAGAGCGGGAAGTGAGGCCGATATGCGCAAGGCGGAAAGGGAAGTGATAGACCCCGCGCAAAAATGGGATATTCTGCTGCGCTGCCCCTACATGGTGCTGGCGATGCAAGGGGAGGGAGCGCCCTACCAAGTGCCGCTGAACTTCGGTGCAGAGATGCAAAACGGCAAACTGTATTTGTATTTCCACTGTGCGAACGAGGGGACAAAGCTCTCCTTGCTCCGCAGCAATGCGGCAGTATCCTTTTGCGCGGCGAATATGCTGCGCGTCTTCAACAAAGGCACCGCTCCCTGCGGCTATACGACGGATTACGAAAGCGTATGCGGGCAGGGCAGGGCGGAAGTTCTGGAAGGCGAAGCCCGGCTGCACGGGCTGCAGGTTTTGATGGCGCACTATACGAAAGAACCGTTTGCCGCCGGCGCCTTTCAGGCGCACGCCCTCGCTTTGACGACCGTCGTCAAAATCGAGGTGGAAAGCTGGGCGGCAAAGCGCCTTGTCAGGGAATGACCGGGGGTATATTTTGTCGCGGGCAAATTGTAATAAATTTGTAATATTTTTATGAGGTTAATAAAATATTAAAAAATGAGTTGCGATTATCCGCAAAGTTTGTTATAATGTAAATAATTGATATTATAAATATCAAAAGCCGCGGCTTTTTTCA
>CAJFGA010000004.1:0-50503 GCA_904374385.1 uncultured Clostridia bacterium
GTAGCCCACTATACTTCGCAGGCGAAGTTGTGGGCTCTGCGAGGCTGTGAATCCACTAATAAAACAGTCGGCAGAGGAAATTCTACACACTTTGCTCAACGAGAAAAAAACAAATTTCAGGAGGGAAAACATCATTTCATATTTAGTGTGCCATATGGAGAAATACCATAAACAAGACGTCGCTCCTATCGAAAAGGAAAACGAACGGGACGAAAAATACGAAGCGTCAAATCCGCAGATAGACAGTGAGCGGACGAGAAACAATTATCGCTTTACGCCATATTTCGGGAAAACTTATACGGAGTTCATAAACGGCAGAATTAAAGAGTTAGGCTTATCCCCGCGCAAAGACGCAGTTGTAATGAACTCGTTTGTATTAGGCTCGGATAAAACTTTTTTCGACGGTTTAGCCAAGATAGAGCAGTATAACTTTTTCTCGGACTGTTACACATTTTTTGCGGAGCGTTACGGCGAAGAAAATATCATTGCGGCGGTAGTACATAACGACGAAACGACATCGCATATGCACTTAAACCTGATGCCCGTAACAAAGGACGGCAGACTTTGCAGCAAGCAACTTTTTGACAAACCGCAATTACAACAACTACAAACGGATTTTTACGAAACCGTCGGAAAACGTTGGGGCTTACAGCGCGGTAAAGAAGGCAGTCAGAAAAAGCACCTTTCCACCGCAGAATTTAAGGCAAAAAAGATAATCGAACAAGCGGAAGCCATACGGGAAGAAAATCAGGTTTATGCGGACGCTTTAACCGAGGCAAAGAGCGGAGAAATTCCACGGAAACGCGGAAAGTTACAAGAGCAAGTAATCGCTTTAACGGCAGATAACAACGACCTTTCAAAGCGGCTTACAAAGGCTATGAACGAAACGCTCGAATACGTCCGAAAAGCAGAAACTCTGCAAAAGGAAAAGGATAACAATTCCCACTATACAAACGTCGGCAAAGAACTTGCAAGGACAAATCCGACGGAATATCGACGTATAGTCCACGGGAAGCCGAAAACAATCGGAAGTTTTTTCGATTCCGTTCTTTCGCTCTTTACTCCCGACGTCGTTCGGCAAGTTCCGCGATTGCAACAGATAGAAGCGGAACTTGAAGAAGAACGCAAAAAGCAAGAAAAACTCAACAATAACGACAATTATAAGAAATAAAGGGATATTTTCTGCCCCGTTCACAAAAAGAGCTTGACTTCTGAGAGTAAAATCGTTATAATATGTATCAATACGATTTTATATTTTCGGAGGTTTAACTTAATGGAACGGAAAGAAGATACTCCCGTGCGTAAAACGCGCAGGAAGTACGAAGAAAAGAATAAAGAAAAGAGAAAGCAAGCGAGCGGCAATTTCGGAACGATGATACCGAGAGCCTTATATGATGAGATAAACGCATTTCTCGAAGAAAACGGGATTACAAAAGTCCGGTTGATAAAAGAAGGCTACGAAGCCTTGAAAAATATGAAAAAGGACGGCAAATTGTAAAACTGCCGCCCATTCCTGCCGTTTTGCGTAAATAAATCATTGATAAGGAGATTATATTTACGGAAAACACGGCTAAAAACATAAAGCAAAACACAAAACCAAAAGCAAGTATATTTACCGTTTATAAGAAGGAACCAAACGGTGAATACACGCGAACCCGCGAAAGAGTTCTCGGCAATACGGTTTATACCATTATTTCTCACGAAAAACAGAACGTCGGCGTTACGGCGTTCGATATTACGAAAACGTTGATAGAACGAAATATAGACGAGGCGTTAAAACCCGCCGTTCATATCACGGATCGGTTATCGTTTGAAAGTTGCAATTCGGGAGGTAATAAACAATGAATTTGCAACCGACAATTAAAAATAGAAAGATAAAAAGCACAGAAGAACAATGGACAGCCTGCTATTGCAGACTTTCCTGCGACGACGATTTAGACGGCGACAGCAACAGTATCCGCAATCAGAAAATGTTACTGCAAAAGTATGCGGACGAAAATCATTTGCGGAACGTAAGATTTTACGTTGACGACGGCTTTTCGGGAAGTAACTTTGAAAGACCTGACTTCAAACGGATGATGTCCGACGTTGAAGACGGTAAAATTTCTACGGTAGTCGTAAAAGATATGTCCCGTTTCGGAAGAGATCATATTCTTGTGGGATATTACACGAAATATTATCTTGCCGAAGCCGACGTAAGATTTATCGCCATTTACGACCAAGTGGACAGCGAGAAAAATCCCGATGACGATATTACCCCGTTCAAGAACATTCTGAACGAGATGTACGCGAAGGACTGCAGTAAGAAAATCAAAGCGGTTTTCAAAGCCAAAGGCAACGCAGGAAAACATCTTGCAAGTATTCCACCGCTCGGATATAAGAAAGATCCCGAAAACAAGGAAAAATGGATTATAGACGAAAAGGGTGCTGAAATCGTAAGAGAAATTTTCAAGTTGTGCGTTCAGGGCTTTGGTCCGACGCAGATTGCAAGAATACTTACCGAAAGAGGCATAGACACTCCTGTCGTTTATCTTCATAAAAACGGACTGCCGACGGCATTAAAAGTCAGAGAAGATTCGGAAGTTTGGAATCCAAGAAGTGTCGCGGATATTCTTGAAAATTTGGAATATACGGGATGCACCGTCAATTTCAAGTCGTATAAAAAGTCGTACAAGTCGAAAAAACGCATTAACTTGCCGAAAGAAGACTGGGCAATCTTTGAAAACACGCAGGAAGCAATCATCGACAAGCAGACTTTTGAAACCGTTCAGAAAATTCGTCAGGCAAAACGCAGACCTACCGATATGGGCGAAATGAGTCCTCTTTCGGGACTGATTTACTGTGCCGATTGCGGACAGAAAATGTATCTTTGCCGTTGCACGACGATGAAACAAAAAGAATACTTCAACTGTTCGACTTATCGTAAAAAGAAGAAAAAATATTGCACTTCTCATCAGATAACGGTCGAAGCGTTGACTGTTCTAATTCAGGACGATTTGCGACGAACAATTTATTTTGCACAACAGCAAAGAGAAATGTTTTTGCAGACGTTACGGAAAAACGCCGCAACGAGAACGGAAAAAGAACTGAAAGAGTATTCAAAGGAAATTAAAACTTCGGAAGAACGAATCGAAAGGCTGGATAAAATCATCGAAAGTCTCTACGAAGATAAAGTCGAAGGTAAGATTTCCGAAGAACGATACTTAAAAATGAGCGACACATACGAAACCGAGCAAGCAGGTTTGAAAGGACGAGTTAAAACGTTGAAGTCGGAAATTGCGAAAGCGAAAGAAGACGACGATAAAATTCTCGATTTTATGATGCTTATTTACAAGTATAACAGTTTTGAAGAACTCACGCCCGAAATACTGCGCGCGTTCATCGAAAAGGTCGTTGTTCACGAAAAGACGAAAGTCGACGGACATTACAGACAAACGGTAGAAATCTTCTATAATTTCGTCGGAGCGATCGACCGACCGATATGGGGCGACGAACTCTCTGACGATGATGATTGAAACCGACAAACAGCAAGAGAAAAGGCGTGGCATCACGCCACGCCTAACTCTGAACCTTGCGCCTTTACCTGAAATTCCCTATGGGAACTGCGGTAATCAGGTGCTTTTTTTATTTCATGTTCGAAATTTTGAGCGCAACATTCGGTAACGCTTGCGTCACGCCTGCGCCGTTCGTTTTTCAAGGCTCCAGTTTGAGCGGCCCATAAAAATAGCTTGCCGTCGCGCCGCCGTCGATGAGGAAATCCGCACCCGTGATGAACGCACCCCGCTCCGACATCAATAGTTCGGCGACATTTGCGACTTCGTCCGCCGTACCCGGACGGCCGGCCGGACATTTTGCAAACATATTTTTATAAAAGCTGCCGCGGATGCCGTTAAATTCGTCTACCGCGATGCTTTCGGGCAGCGATTTGAGGGCCGGCCGCGCATGGGCGCGCAGCTCCTCTTGCGCCTCGCCGATACAGGCGTAATAGTCCTTTGGGTATTCTTTGGCCGTTTCCAGCGCGAACAAATCGCCCCCGACCGCCCTTTGGATCATTGCAGCGGCAACTTCCGTATTGCCCTCGGCGAGATTTTTGATCGTTCCGTTCCAATAATTTTCGCCTCTGCGCGAATAATAGACGATAAGATTTGCCATCGATGCAACCTCCTTTTTCCGCGCTAATTATAGCACTCGCAGAGCAAAGAATCAATCTGCATTTTCGGCCCTTTACATAAGAAAAACTTATAGAGCCGCCCTGCGTCTGCAGGGCGGCTCTGATCATGATTCCTTTTTTGCAAATTCTTTGCGCAATATGGAGGCAAATTCTTCGATATAATAATTGGCCCTCTTTTTTTGCCAAAACGCGCAATATGTCCGCACAATGGGGCTGCCGTCCGCGCGGCGCACTTCCTTTCGCACGAGCGGCGGCTGTGTTTGCGCATTGGCGCTTTCAACCGGCATATATCCCCTGCCGCTCATCGCCAAAAGGCGCGCTTCGTCTTGACCGGCTGCAAACAGAAATTCTCTGCCGATCCCCAACGTATGTCCGTAAAAATTTTTCTCTGTATTTTCCTCTTCCTTTTCCGCCACTAAAATGCAGGGGTATTTTTCCAACTTGTCCGCCGTAACGAACGCCCCGCCCTCTGCCAAGGGATGAGCGGGCGACATATCGATGTACGCCGGGCTCTGTGCGAGAATATAATTTTCATATTCATCGGAGAAGGCGCGGCGCTGATCGCTCATCAACAGGCTCGCCCTGCCCTCCCGCAGGGCGTCATATAAACTTTCGTGCGAACCCTTAAAGACGTTGACGATGACTTCCGGATAAAGGCGGGAAAACTCGACGACGGCATTCTGTAAGGCAAGCCCGTGATACCCTGCCAGATAGCCGATGTCCAATTTCAGTTCGCTGTCTGACCCAATCCGCACCGTTTCGGCGCGCATCTCCTCTACATTCGCCAAAATCACCCTGCTCTTTGCGTAAAAATATTCGCCCGCCGGCGTAAGTTTACACTTTCTGCCCTCGCGCGCCATCAGTTTTACCCCCAGTTCGGCCTCCAGCGCGGCGATCTGCTGCGAGATCGCCGACTGCGAGATATAGCATCGCTCGGCTGCTTCGGTAAAGCTGCCGCAATCGACGATGGCAACAAAGTACTTCATTTGACGAAACAGCATGCCTCTCCCTCCGATTATCCGCAATACAGGCTCAAACCTTTTTTCATAATATTTTCCCCCTTTTTTTTATTCATTCTATTATTTCTATAATAATGTCATCTATGCGAGCTTTTGCATAAAACGAGTCTCCGTCACCGATGTTGTGACTAAGCGCATTGATGTATAAATCGAATTTATAAATTCCTACATCCGTAAAAGTTCGATTGGTTTCTGCACCTTCTACAATTTCTACATTACCTGCATACCCATCAACAGACAACGTAGCAATCAAAAGTTCTGGACGGTCAGGGACATATGCCTTAAATATTTGGGCTTTTGTCGATCGCCGTTGTACTTATACTTTGATTCACTTTACCGAAGCTATTTATAGTATAGCCGATTTTGCCGAACAAGTAAATCGTTTGCCGCCAGGCAAGGATATTCTTCCGCTTTTTTATCATAAATAATGTCGCAGATTTTCTTTTACCTTCCCCGTCGGGAAAACGCTTTTAGCTTTTCTTTTGCCTTCCCCCGTCGGGGGAAGGGGGCCCGCTTGCGGTGGATGAGGGGGGTATACTACCCCTCTTTCTCCCCTCATCAGCCACCTTCGGCGACAGTTTCCCCCCAAAGGGAAGCCGTTTTTTGTTTGTATGGTTATATGCAGCGACTGCGTACCCTCTCCAAGGGGAAGCCTGTTTTGTTCGCTCGGACGCATACTGTGACAGCCCAAAGGAAAAACCTTTTTGTTTGCGCATCGGCTTTAGACTCCGCGACTATCGCGGGGCATTTATATAAAAATGCGCCCGGCTGAGCCGGGCGCACGCGGTTATTTTTGCAATGACGGGCGTTCGTAAGCATATTTGCCGCCCTTAACGGCAAACGGCCGCTCATTCGGCAAAGCGATCTGTGCCGTGACGCCCTGCGGGATTTCCGCAAAATAGAGCGTTTTGCCGTCCTTTTGCTGGTATCCGGCGACAATTTTTCCGTACACACTGTCGTACTCCGCGCGCACGCGGCCCAAACCTTCGCAGGGATGCGGGGCATATTTGACCTGTTTGAATCCGGGCGCCTTCGCCTCTAACCCCGCAATACGGCGATAGACAAACTCCAATACCGAACCGTAGGCATAGTGGTTGTAGCTGTTCATGCCGTCCGGATTGGGCGTGCCGTCTGGCAATAGAGAGTTCCACCTTTCCCAAACGGTCGTAGCGCCCATATCCACTTCATACAGCCAACCGGGATAATCGCCGTTGAGCAGCACGCGGCACGCCGTTTCAAAATACCCGTTATCGGCGAGCGCATACAGCAAAAAGGGAGTACCGATAAAGCCCGTCGTTACATGAAAGTCATGCTTTTTTACGTTCTGATCGAGCGCCGCCGCGAGGCCCGCGCGGTGCGCTTCGGGAATGATGCCGAAATGCAGCGCGAGCACTTGCGCCGTGACCGTATCTAAGGCGAGCCTGCCGTTGGGCGTGATATATTCGGCGCGTATTTTTTTCAGCAGCTCTCTGCGCTTGGCGGCATATTCCTTTGCCGACTCCTTTTCGCCGAGCAGTTTTGCCGTATTTTCCGCGATATGCAGGGTATTCAGGTGCAGTACATTGGTCAAATAATAGACGTCCGTCCTGCCGACCGGGTCTTCCTTCATCAAAATTTCCCGATCGAGCGCGAGCCAGTCTCCGTATTCGTGCCCCTTGGCGACCAACCCGCCGACCATGGCCTGCTCGCGCGCGGCGATAAACTTTTTCATCGCGGAGAAATTTTCGGACAGGAAAGACAGATCGCCGTACATCTCATACAGCGTCCAAGGAACCATCGTGACCGCATCGCACCACATGGCGTCGGTATCTTTCCAACCCAATACGTCGGGCACAACGTGCGGTATTTTTCCCGTTTCCGACTGATCGTTGCGGACGTCGGCAAGCCATTTTTTTAAAATTCGGCGCACATCGTATTGATACGCCGCCGTGCGGCAGAACGCGTTGATGTCGCCCGTCCAGCCCAGCCGCTCGTCCCTTTGAGGGCAGTCGGTGGGAATATCCACAAAGTTTCCGCGCTGGCCCCAAACGACATTTTCGATCAGGCGGTTGAAGCGCGCGTTGTCCGTTTCGAGTTTGCCCGTACGGGGCATATCGGTATGCCGCACCAGCGCCGTCACGCTCGCAGCGGGCAGTTCGGCGCCCTCCATCTTCATATAGCGGAACCCGTGAAAGGTGAACTCGGGCGAAAGGGTATGTGCCCCCTGCACGGTGAACCGATCTGTCGCCTTAGCGCTGCGCAGATTTTCCGTATAAAAATTCCCCTTGACCAAAATTTCGGCAAATTGCAGCGTGATGGTGCCGGCAAACCCTTCGGGCGTCTTGATTTCGGCAACGCCCGCAATATTTTGTCCGAAATCGTATACGAGTTCGCCCTTGGGCGTGCGGATGACCTCGCGGACGGACAGCCGCTCCGTCGTGCGGACGGGCTGACAGATCTGCTCCGTCAAAACTGTTTTATCAAATTCGACTTCGCAGGGCGTAAGGCGCGCGCAATCCGCCGTGAGATCCTGCGTTTCTCCGTCATAAATGCTCGAAAAGCGGATAAAACTTTCCTTCGCCTGCCAGTTTTCATCCGTCACGGCGACCGTTTCGCCGTCTGCGATTAGTTCCGCGCATACTGCGCTCTTTTTTCCATAAAGCCCCTTTTTGCCCTGCCAGGTCAGCCCGCCGCAATACCAGCCCTCGCCGACCGTCAATTGCAGCACGTTTTCGCCCTCTCGCAAGAGCTCTGTGACATCATATGTCTGTACCTGCAACATCTTGTTGTAGGAAGTCCACCCGGGCGCCAAATAGGCGTCGCCCACGCGCATGCCGTTGATCCGAGCAAAATAGACGCCCAACGCCGTCGCGCGGAGGGTCGCCGTTTGCGCCTTGCCGGCGAAAAACTTTTTTTCGAGCACGAAAACGTTCGCCTCTTCCTTTACGCCGATCCATTTTCCGTTTAACATTGCAATCCTTTCCTTCGGTAAATTCAGCCGACTTCCGCTGCGCAGAGCGCCGCGCCTCTGTCGACGCCATCATTGTATCATCAATTTGCAAAGAAATCTACATGTTATACGGCATATAATCACTAAATTTTGATATATTGTTGCCTTTTGGCAAAAAGCATGCTATACTTTTTGCATGGAAAACTTATTTATCTCGTTTACGTCAAAAAATATCGTGCCGGTCACACGATACACTTCTCTATGTGCCGAGCCTTCGCCCCGGCATACGCATAACTTTTTCGAAATTTTGATCCCCCTGACAGGGCAGGCGGAAAACATTTACGGAGGCGCGAGCCATTCCCTTTGCCCGGGAGACGTCGTTTTGATGCGCCCCGGAGACGCGCACGAGCTCCGCATCCTGTCCGCCCGCGAAAAACATACGCACCGCGATATTTATGTATCGCCCGAAAAGATGCAAAAGATCTGTTCGATGTTCCCGCACCTCTATCACCGCCTGCTGGCCTTTCGGGAACCCGTCGTCTTTCGCGTCGATCTGCAGCGGCTGCGCGTCCTCGAACAGCAACTTGCGCTGTTCGATCAAAAATCCATCGAATTGACTGATTACGACAGTTTTCATACCTGCATCGTATTCGAAATTTTATCCTACTACATGGAATATCAGTGCAAACAATACGAAGTTCTGCCCGGATGGCTGCAAAATTTTCTGCTTCGCCTGAACGATATAGATTACCTCTCTATGAAGGTGAAAGATCTGGCAAAGGCCGTCAATTACAGCCCCGAACATTTATGCCGCGAATTTAAAAAATATATGGGAAAGCCGCTGGAAAAATATCTGACCGAAAGCCGCGTCAATTGTTCTTTATCTCTTTTAGCAGAAACGGATATGCCCATCGTAGAGATCTCCGCCTGTTTGGGGTACGATTCACAGAACAGCTTTACGCGAAACTTTTGCAACCGGCTCGGGGTCACGCCGAGGGCATGGCGCAAAGAGCACAAAAACACATCTTCCGCCCGGCAACTAAAATTATTCTGAAAGCGCGCCCTCCGGCCTGTACAGGCCGGAGGGCGCATTTCTCTATTATATTTGCATATATATTTGTACGCTTTACGCTTCCCTCCGCAAATTTATATCCATGCGGCGGCGGGTGATCAAGATATCAAACGCCGCTTCGATCGCATGAAACACGGCGCCCAGCAACACGGAATTGTCCGTGCGGGAAAACAGAACTTCCGCCGACCGCGCGGCCAGCATCTCGTTGCCTTTGATCTGCTGTAAATACGCATCGCCGAAAGCGCGCACGCGCCCGGACAAAATGATGCGGTCGGTATCCAATATATCGATCAAGCTGACGATCAGCCTGGCAACGATGTCTGCCGAGCGCAGCACGATCTTACGGACGGCAGGCTGGCCTTCCTGAAATTTTTTGACGACATCGCGAAAACGAAATTTTTCCGCAAAGATCTGCTCGCCGCTCTCCCTCTGATAGGAGCGGATCTTGTCTTTCAGCGCATTGATCGATACGATGCAGTCGTACGGCTGTTCGCTGCCGTCATCGTCTACCGTGACGGCCAATCCGAATTCGCCCGCGAACCCGTTCCGCCCCGATAAGATATTGCCGTCGGACAGAATCGCGCCGCCGATACCGGAATCGATGTACAGCAGCACGGCGTCGTTTTTATCCGCCCCGCGCAGCGCACCGTATTTTTTTTCGGCGAGCAGCGAAAGATCCATATCGTTTTTGACCAGCACCTTGACGTCGAACCGCTTTTCAAAAAACTCCTTCAAATTGATATCGCGGCAATTGTAAAATTTAGGAGATGCTACGATGTCGCCCGTTCTCTTATCGACCTTACCGGAAGCGCCGATGCAGAGGCAGAGCAATTCCCGCCCCTGCACGCATTTATCCTGCAGGAGGGAAGTAAGGATATCCGCCACTTTGCCGAGGATCTCTTCCGTAATAAATTCAGAGTCGATCAACTCTCGCACGAGGATCTCTTGCCCGGACAGGCTGTACAGCCCGATGCGGATATCGACGGTGGAAAAGTCGATCGCCGCGACGACGCCCACATTTTCGTTGATGGCCAAATACGACTTTTTGCGCCCCAGCGCATAGGAGCGGCGATCCTTGCTGCCGTTGGAAACGATCAGCCCCAATTCCAGCATTTCCGAAGTGATCTTGGTCATCGCGGGCTTACTGAGCAGCAACTTTTCCGCGAGATCGGAGCATGACATACTGTTTTCGAGCAATGAAAACAAGATCAGCTTCATGTTGTTGTCTCTGACTATCGTTTGATTTTGACCTTTATTGACCATAACCGTTATGCCTCTCTATCAACCTTCTCATATATGATTGCCGTGATTACTTTAATATTATAAATCAATCAACGACAGAAATCAACAATTTTTGTAAGTTCCGCATTTCCTCATGTAGAATAATTTTATCTGCATGGATGCCGCCGGACTCCGGTTTATACTCAGTGCCGTTGACAAAAAACGCTCTCTTTCCCCTTCCCTCTTTGCGGTATTGCAGCGTGACCAAACACTGCTTGATGCGCAATTTGATCGAGCAATTTTCAAAGGGAATATAGGCGGCCGGCTGTACGACCAGCCCGTCTAAAGAGGGCTGCAAGCCAAACACAAACCGGATAAACGTTTTGATCAAAACGTTCGCGCTGCCCGTAAACCAGTCGGACATCGATTCGCCGTCCATGCCGAATTCTTCGTTATATACATATGAGTTGGACATGACGAAGGGAGACGTCGAAATTTTTTTGTGCGTCAGCGGCAGCACCTTTTCGATCTGTTCAAAGGCCAAGCGGCTTTCATTGACCATAAAGAGCGACCAAATGCCGAACATCGTAGCATGTATGTACGTTGCGGCATTTTCGGCCGTGCCTTTGGGCAGATTGATGATGCGCCCCACGCCGCGCACATCCTTCGCAAAGTACGGTTCAAACGTCTTTAAGCCGTACTTGCTGTCTAACCGGCGGTAACTTTCGAGAACATCTTTCTTCAAAGAAGGATCCCAATCGATGGCGCCGCTGATAATCCAGTACGCATTGACGACGAGACCGTCGCGCGCTTTTCCGTCTACATCGCAAAAGCCGCCGACTTGATAGCTGTATTTATCTCCCCAACCGTGCAAGATCCTGCGCTCCTCGCCTTTTTGGACGATCGCATATTTTTTCAATCCCTCTTTGAGCAGTTCGCGCGTCTTGCCGTATTCTTCGATATACCGATCATAACCGCCGACTTTTTCGAGGATCTCGCTCATCTCTTTGAGATTGGCATATAACTGCAGCGTCGCCATGACGGAAACGCCCGTGCCGTATTCCTTGCCCTTGTCCTCGGTAGTGCCCAGTCCGTCCAGCGCGTCGTTCCAATCGCCGTACATGATGCGCAGGCAATGTGTCTGCTCATAGTCGATATGATCGATCAAATATTTCGTGATCGCCAAAAGGTGGTCGAGAACGGTATCGCGCCGATCTGTCAGTTTTACGGTGCCATCGGTAAAGTCGAGATAGCCGCACATCTCGCGGAGGATCGAATAATCTTCCGTATAGCACAGATATTGGTATACGGTGTTGATGACCCAAACCCCTTGATCGATGAACGCGCGCAGATCCATCTGCGGGACGGCGCCTTCGCAGGGGGGTAGGGAATACTGCCGCGGCAGACGACCGTCGACATTGGTAAAGGAGAGCGCTTCGAGGATCTTGGCGCGGCACGCCTTCGGATCCCATATGAGGCACGCCTCGAGCTGCTGGAATACGTCGCGTATGCCCAAAAGGGAAACGCCCGAATTTTTCGCCAAGGCGCAATACCATACCTGCCGCTGTACGTTATGCAAAAAATAAGACAAAAGATCGCCGTCTACCATGCCTTCGAGGCTCTTGCCGAACTGCATATCCATCATGTCGGGCGTGTCGTACTTTTCGACGGCGATGCGCGTCTGCTCGGCGATCTCTTCGTCGATCTGCGCTGCGTCGTCGGGCAATGCCGCCCTTTCCACACAGGCAGGGTCTGCATCGGGGAACACCTTCAGGATATAATCCGCCCGGAACATTTCCCCGCCCTTCAGCTTGAATTTCAACAGATCGCCCGCTGCCGCCGTATCGGTAAAATTGCATGCGAGCCGTCCCTGTTCAAAGGTGCCCGTAAAGAGGGGCGCAGCGCAATTCAAACAATTGGATTTGCCGCCGACAAAATCGGCGCGCGAGGTCGTGACACAGCGCGAAAGCCCTTCTCTGTTCGGCGCATTCACTTGCAGCACGGCAAAATTGTTCAGATGCGTTTTGCGGTCGAGATCGACCACACTGTGAAAATAAAAGCGATTTCCCTCTGCCTTGCACGACTTGAACCATTTTGTTTCGTTGCTTTCATACGGAGAATACATCAACAGGCAGTTGAAAAAGCCGGAAAGATATAAATCTTGTTCCTTTTTCGTCCTGTTGACGGCGAGCAGGGAAAAGACCGTCTGTTTATCCTTTCCGTCACCGTTATAGCCGCGCAGGCAAAAATCCGCCTCTTTGGCTCTGGCAATATAATAGACGCATTTGGGCGTAAACACGGTATAGCGGCGCACTGCCTCGATGGGCTGCCGCGCCACACCCGTCACCGAAACGGGCTCATACCTCTCCCCCCTTTTTATGCCGCCGAAAAAGGCAAGATACGGTTCTTTCCCCTCGTCGCTGGGCTGTATCGCATAAAAGGTGCTTTCGTTGAGCGACATGTTGCCCGACGAATGCGCCCATAGCGTATAGCCGCCCGTCCCATAAGGATAGCGGCTGTCGCCCGACCCGCGGGGATAGCACAAAACGGTATCCCTGTCTAAAAAATAACACTTTTCCGGCAACGGTTTCGCCGAAGAATGTCCGCCTTCTAAAGCCTCGATTTGATCAATCAAACGGGCAAACTCTTCATAATACACAATAACCTTGCTCCTACGCACTCAAAAATTTTTTTACGGCAGAGATCTGCCCGTCGCTCTCATCGGCCGACTTCATCTCTGCAAATACGCGCACGACCGGCTCGGTGCCGCTCATACGGATGAGCACCCAGCAATCGTCGTCGAAATAATACTTATAGTTGGAATTGAACTGCTGCATGCGCACGATCGGCCCGTCAAATGCGGGCGCGGCGCCCTCCAGCTGCTTTTTGACGCGATCCATCTCGCTGAACGTGAGCGTTTCCTCTTCGATCGCATGGTCGTACCCCGCAAAATCGTGTACTTCGCGCACGATTTCTGATACGGGTTTGCCCATGCGGATGACCATCTCCATAAAGAGAGAGGCGGAAAAGACGCTGTCCTTTCCCATGACATAGCCGCGCACCGTCAAACCGCCAGAGCTTTCTCCGCCGATCAGCGCATCCGTTTCCAGCATTTTAGAGGAAATATTTTTGAATCCGACATCGACCTCGTGGCAGCGATACCCCAATTTCTCCGCTACCCTATCCACTAAAATACTCGTCGCACAGTTTTTGACGATGTCCCCTTTCATCCCGCGATACCGCACGAGATAGTAATAGAGGCAAGCGAGAATGTCGTTGCTGTCTACATATTGCCCCTTTTCGTCTAATACGCCGAGCCGATCGCTGTCGCTGTCCGTCGCGATGGCGAAATCATAACCGCCTTCCAAGACGCGCCCGCGCATGCTGAGCATCATCTCTTTGGTCGGATTGGGCAGCACGCCGCCGAAGAACGCGTCGCGCTTGTCGTTGATCACGTCAAACTGCGCGATGCCGTATTCCGCCGCGAGCGGCTTTAAACATACCGCCCCCACGCCGAACAGATCGTTGTATAATATTTTCGCATGATTGTTCTTTATGCTTTCGTCGATAAACGACTTGATGTTGTCAAAATACTGTCTTTTAAAACTTACTTTTTGAATGAATCCCTTCGCCGTACCCTCTTCCGAAGAGATCGCCTGCACCGAGCGGATCGCCGCGCACTCCTTTTCGATCTCTCCCGTAAACGCGACATCGGCATCGACGCCGCCCTTCATAAACAATTTGACGCCGCTGTAATAATACGGATTATGGCTCGCCGTGATCATTACGCCATAGTCGAGCTGCTCATTTTTGACGACGCTCATAATCGCCGGCGTCGGCATCGCCTCGTCGTACAGCCAACATTGCATCCCGTTGCCGGCAAGCACTTCCGCCGCCCATACCCCCGCAAATTCGGAGGCAAAGCGATAATCGTACCCGACGATGACTGGCTTTGTACTGCCGCTCCTTTTTGCCATGTTGCAGAGCGCCTGGATGCAGAGCTGCACGTTTTCCTTTGTAAAATCGACCCCGATCACCCCTCGGAAGCCGCCCGTTCCAAATTTGATCATATGATGTATTTTTTTCTCCCTGAAAGGGAGGGGCGGGCGTCGCCGTCCGCCCCCGTTCTCTGTTTTCCCGCACTGCCGTGCGGCTGTTTTGCCGTTAATCCTGCACCCTCAAAGTCGGATAGCTGCCGTCCTGAATGTTCCAGATATCGGAATCGAACGCGCTATACAGAGAAGCCTGCTGCATCTCTGCAGTATTTTTTAAGCTGCTTGCCAAGATGCTGCCGTCCCCGTTTGCCCCGACTGCCGTAGCCCCGTTGAGCTGCGTGTCAATAAACACATTGCTGACGCTGCCGTTGACCGCACCGCCGATCGCGCCGATCGTCTGCTGCCAACCGGAAGGAGTATATCCGGAGAGGTCTGCCGTTCCCAAAACGATGGAATTGCGGAAAGAAGCATCGCCGGGCGCCGCCTCCGGAGCTAAG
The DNA here is from genome assembly GCA_904374385.1 of uncultured Clostridia bacterium. Lineage (GTDB taxonomy): Bacteria > Bacillota > Clostridia > Christensenellales > Borkfalkiaceae > Borkfalkia. Next base: position 14,905 of record CAJFGA010000004.1, read on the forward strand.
CATCCGAACACAAGTCCGACAGCCTGGTTGGGTGCGCTCATCTCAATATCGATGATGCAATTTTCGACGATGCCCCTGTTGAACCAAGTGGCCAATCCGCCGACCCAGCTTTGTCCTCCTAACGTGATTTTGCCTTCCAATCTGAGGTTTTTGATGACGACCGTATCTGCCGTCGCCGCTTCGACCGTCTGGAACAAGCCGTTCGTCGTAGAGGTCAATCCGCTGATGGTATGGCCGCGGCCGTCAAAGGTGCCCGTAAAGGTGAGGATCCCCGTCCAATCGCTGTACCCGCTCAGATCGATATCCGCCGCGAGGTAATAGTCGCGCGACAGGTCTGCGCCTTCCTGCGTCAGCGCATACAATTCTTCCGGCGTAGAAATGGCAACTGCCGTGGATGCCGTGGTGCTGATCACCTTTTCAGCCGTCTGGCCTTCATATGTGGCGATGACGGTAAAGGCGGTACCGGGCACAAAATCATCGGCAAATTCGATCAAACCGCTTGCGCTGACCGTGACCCCCGTGACGGAGCCCTGCAGTGCAAAGGCCGCCTCGACATTGCCCGCCGTAAATTCTTTTGCCTGCAATTGATAGGTGGGATTCGCCACGACGTCGATCACGCCGCTGAAATCGATATAGACGTATGTTTCCGTCGGCGGCGCCACAAACCCGTCATGGATAAGCGTCGGCCAGCTTGCATCCTGTTTATGCCAGAATTCGTCGGGAAGCATCTCGTCCGTAAAGGTTGCCGCCGTGCGCATTTCGATATCGGTATACAGCGCACAGGTGTCTACGGTAGGAGCATATACGGTCAACTTATCGGCGCCGCTGTTGGACGCATCGACATAGCAATACTGCATGGTGCCGTTATTCGCAATGGCAAACCCGCCCGCGGTTGTAACGTTGCCGCCTGTATTCACTTTTCCGACCGATACGCAATGACGGATCGTCGTTTGATTCGGATTGGTATCGGCAGAGTTGACGCCTACAAAGCCGCCGACGCGCAGTCCGGATTCCGTCGTAATATCGACGTCGACAAAGCAATTTTCAATGATGCCGCGCTGGAAAGTTCCGACCAAGCCGCCGGCCCAAGAAGGCGATCCGGCGATCGTGCCGATCAATTTCAAATTCTTGACGGCAACCGTATCTGTGCTCGCCGCATTGATAAATCCGAACAAGCCGGCACCGCCCGTTGCGCCCGTCCTTGTAAGTCCGCTGATGGTGTAGCCCTGCCCGTCAAACGTGCCCGTAAACGGCGATGTTTCATTGCCGATGCCGGGCCAGTTGTACTCGGAAATGTCGATATCGTTCATCAAGATGATATCGCCGCTGAGGAACATGCTCTCCGTTGCGACGCGGTAGAGATCCTGCGCGGTGCGCACGCGGAAAATGTTTGTTTCGGCAAAGTCGTTGTTGAGCAAACGGAACGTGACGTTTGCGGAAACGGAAGGGGCCGCCTTGAGCTTTGCCACGACCGTGATGGGCGTATAATCCGCCACAAGTTCTCGGTCAAATGTCATCAGGCCAGTATTCGCGTCGATGTTGACGCCGTCGACCGGCTCTGCGAGAGAGAATTCCACAGAACGGTCCTCAATGCCGGAAATTTCTACCGTCACCTGATAATCGTATACGGTGTTGATGTCAAGATCGTTCGAACCGCTCGTGATCGCGATAAACGGCTCTTCTTCGCCGCCTTCGAATTCATCGTTGATCAGCTGAGGATAATTTCCGTTGGTGATCGACCAAATTTCCGTATCCCATCCGTCAAAGGTGGAAGCCGTCTGCATTTCGGCAGTGGTGCGCATGATCTCGTTATTTTTGATCGCGCCGAGAATGGTCTGATAGTTGTCCGTCGTCATCGCTTCTTTATCGCCGAAGCAGGAGGTCACCGACCCCGCATTGACGAACAAGCCGGCGCTGCGCTGAGAAGAATTGTCTGCGCTCGAAGTGATCTTGCCGGTGCAGAAGCTGTACTCTACCCTGCCGCGGTTAACGCTGACAAGGCCGCCGGCGGGCGCACCCGTCAGCTCGACGTCGATATCGCTCCAAACATTGGAGATCAACCCGTCGTTGATCGCGGCGACGCCGCCGCACCAACGAACCGCCTTGATCGAGCCTTCCAATTTGACATTTTTAACTTCGCCGCTGCCGCCGATCTGTTCGAAGAACCCGAGCACTTCGCCGATCGTGCCGGCTTCGGGATCCACGTTCGTATTCTCATACTGAATATTGCTGATGGTGTAGCCGTTGCCGTCAAACACGCCGTTGAAAGGTTCCGCCGGGCTGATAATGGCGCCCGTGTCGTCCTCCTTTTCGGAAGAGCCGATCGGCTCCCAAGGCTGCGTGAGTTCGATGTCGTTCATCAAAATATAGCTGCCGTTGAGATCCATATTGCGCAGCTCTTCTTCCGTCGTAATGGGCGTGCCCTCTACTTCGGGAATGTCGAGCGTATAATTACGGGTCACATAGACGGCCGAATCGTATGTGGACGTCGCGCGGACTGTGATGACGGCGCCGTCGGTCGCGTTCGAACCGACCGTCAGCACATTGCCGTCCGCCCCGCCGACGGAAACGCCGGTGGTATCCTCGCCCGAAACCATCCAGCGGACACCCTGGTCCGCCTGTGCGGGTTTGACCTTCGCTTCCAGCGTATATTCGCCGGGCGTAAACGTTGTATTGGTGCCGAGGATCTCGATGCTGTCCGCATCCGCATGGCGGATCTCGCTGTTATTGCCGTTCCCCTGCTGCCCGCATGCCGCGAGCGTAAAGGAGAGCGCGCACAGAAGCGCGAGCACGAAAGCCCATAAAACTCTGACTCTTTTCATCATATACCTCCTAACCCAGATCGATCACGCGGTGCATGCTGATCGAATCGAACAGCGCGATGGCATTTTCTCCGGCGCTGCGCAAAACAAGGCGCATTTGCACGGATCCTTCGGGAGCCGTGACGCTGCCGCTGAACTCTGCAAACGCATCGCCTTCCGCTACGGTAAAGGTCTGCGCTTCGCCGATGACCGCACCCGTTTCATCCAAAAATTCTATCGCAAATTCCGCCTGTCCGCCGGAAACTCTCGCGCTGCCGCTCAACGTATATTCGAAGCCGCCGTAAACGGCGCCGATCGTCTGCGTCGCGGAAGAATCGGCGATCAAACGATATGCCCTGTCGCTGTTCGTATAGTCGGTCGCGATGATGCCCGAACGCTGATCGGAATCATCGGAAAGCGTCCATGCGGACGCGATGCCGCTGAAATCGCTGTTGGAAACGATCTCGACCGCGTTTTCATCCAAGGTGATCGGCTCGGTCGGGAAAGAGTTTTCGCTCGCCACAGAGCGCTCCAAATATTCTTCGTTCGCTTCAATAACGCCGTCCTCCGCCGTTTCGTCGTAAGGCGTATAGGCGACCCAGTCGATGAGCATGTCAGACGTTTCGTATTCGGGAACGCCCGCCCAGTTGTTGGGCAGCCAAACGCCGATCCAAAGCTGTGCCTCGTACGGAGAGATCGTCGTATTGGATTCAAAAGTGAGAACGTCGTCGATGTAGTATCTTACATAATTGTCTTTGACGCTCCACTCGATGCCGTATTTGTGCCATTTGCCGTCATTCTGCGGGCCGAGCCCCTTTTCGGAAAGGTCGACCGTCGCGTGCGTGTTGGTGCTTTCGCTCGTATAGTTGGTATTCATCACGCTGTCATACCCGATGCGGCCGTTCAGCGTGCCGGGGAACTCGATATCGATCTCGGAGTTGACGTTGCCGCCGTCCTGATAATAGTAAGTCCAAATCGCCGAGCACATGCCGAGGCGGGGCGAAATCTTGGCGGCCACTTCAAACTTGCCGGGGCCGAGCGCCTCTTTGGTCGCAATGGCGGCACCTGTGTTGCGTTCGCTCGAATTTTCCCAATACATGCCCTTGGAAGAGAGAACGAGAATGCCGTCCGCCGTGTAATTGACATTGCTGGCGTTTACGCCGTTGAAGGACGGGTTGCCGCCCCATGTTTTGTTGACGATATCCCATTTGCCGTCCGGCGAGATGCCGTTTTCGAAATCGTCATAAAGGCTTCCGTCGGTAGGCGCGGGGATGCGCGTTTTGTCCGCGGGCTCTACGGGCTGTGCGGGCTGTTCGACCGCCGTTGCCGTAAAGTCAGCATCTTCGCGCGCAAAGCTGACCGTGAGAGATTCGGGCATAAACGTATACCCCTCCAAAACAGGCGTCACCGTGACTTCTTCCGTAAAATCCCCGATCGAATAGACGCCGTTCGCATCGGTCGTATCCATAGATTCACCGTCGACGAGGATGGAAACACCGGCAAGCCCGACGCCGTCGCACTTGATGGTGCCCCCTACGGGAGAGCCCGTATCCTCTATGCCGCCGCATGCCGCAAGGCCGAAGGCAAGCAGTACGGCACAGCAGAGAGCGAGTAGTTTTTTCATACAATTCCTCCTTTTTTATCCTTTCAGCCCGCCTGCGACCGTGTTCTCCATGATGGTTTTTTGGAAACAGATGAACACGACGAGGATCGGGATCAAAGCAATGATCATCGTTGCGAACATTTCGGGATAAGCCGACTGTCCGCGCAATTCACTGAGAAGCAGGTTCACGCCGACTGCCAACGTGGGCAACCTGGGCAGATAGATCGAGGGGGTCACATAATCGTTCCACAGCCCGATCGCATGGATGACGCCGACCGCGATGAGCGCGGGCTTTGCCATCGGAAGCATGATCCTGAAAAAGATGCCGAAATCGGAGCAGCCGTCGATGAGCGCCGCCTCGGCATATTCCCAAGACAGGTTTTTGAAAAATCCGTACAGGATTAAAAAGTTAAAGCCGAAGCCGCTCGCATACAGTATGAGCACGCCGACGATCGAGTTGGTCAGGTGCAGTGTCTGCATGATGTTGTACTGTGCGGGAAGCGTGCCTGCCACGGGCACCGCCATGACGAACACGGCTAGCGCGTACAGCGCATTGCGGCCTATGAACTTATACTTAGAGATGACATATGCCGCGATCGAAGACATCAGCAAGCTGAGCACCGTGCCGCAGATCGTGACGATGATGCTGATGCCGAACATACCGATCAGAGATACGTTGTGCACTTCGTAATTGAGGAGCACGTTCGTATAATTTTCGATATGAAAGCTCTGCGGGAACGCCCAAATATTCTGAAAGTATTCCTGATTGGATTTGACCGAGTTGAACAGCATCCACACAAACGGGAATACCAAGGTGACCGCATAGAGAAAAAATACGGCGAACACAACCCACAGCGCCCAATCTTTGGTGATTTTTCGGTGCGGCTTTTTAAGTTTCTCTGCATCGATGATCCGCTCCTCTGCGGAGCGGATCCCGTCCTCGGGGCGGGCATTCGACGCTATCATGTTTTCATTCATAGTTTGCCCTCCTCAATACTCTACATCCGCGAACGGCTTGCCCATCGCCCATTTGATGACGAGAATGATGGGCACGCCGATGACAGACATCGCCAAGCCGAATGCCGAAAGGTACGGCAGGTTGCGGCCGTTGAGCACGCCGTTGTAGATCATCAGCGCGATCGTCTGCGTATCCGAACTGCCCGGCGTGAGCATCAACGGCTGCATCATGACCGTGAACACAGAAGTGCAGCCCAATACGAACGTCGTCGAAATCGTCGGCCAAACCAAGGGAATGGCAATTTGGAACAATTCGCGGGCTTTGCTGACGCCTTCCAGTTTGGAATACTCCATGATCTCTACGGGGATACGGCTAATCGCGCCAGAAATAAGCACGATATTTGTGCCGAGGCCCGCCCAAATACAGTAGGCAAAGATCATGATCTGATTGTTCGGATACTGGCCGAACCAAGAGGGAATGTGATCCACGCCCAGCGCGCGCAAGATCGGGTTAACAAAGCCGAGCGTCGCGTCAAACGAAAACGAGAAAGTCATCGTCAGCACTGCCACCGGGATAATGGACGGCAGGAAAAAGATGACGCGGAATGCCGCGGAACCGGGCACCTTTTTGTACAAAAAATACGAAAAAAGGATGGAAAGCGGCAAACTTATGAAGCAAGTGACCGGAAAATACAGCACCGAGTTGATGACGGCGCGGCGCGTAACGGCCGACTCTCCGCCAATCTCGCGAAATACGCGGATAAAATTATCGAATCCGTTAAAGATGTACTTTCCGCTCGACCAATCGAATTCCTGGAACGCCATGATGATCGTGTTCACGTTGACCAGGAACCAGAAAATAAAAAGCTGTATCAGCGGCAAGGCGAGCATCACGACAATGAAGATCAGCTTGCGCTTTTTTCTGTTGAGGCGGTGCCCACGCGGCGGTTTTTCCGAATTCGGCTGTTCGGCCGTATATTCGTTTTCCGCCGTCACGGCGTTTTCCAGGCGGATACTCATTCGAACCATTCACTCCATCTGCTTACAATCGATTCATAGTTGCTTTGGTAAAGCGCATCGATATCCGTATTGGGATCGGCGACGAGGGAGGCATAGTGCTGTACGCCTTCGATCGGCCAGTCAAGGCTCAAAAAGCCTTCCAAAACGGGCATCGCGGAAGACAGAAGATCGAACTTCTGGCTGTTGGCGTTGATGTTATACACGCTCTTCATAAAATCCGTCGCTTCGTCGTCCAGCGTGACATTGCTGTAATCGGCAGCGAGCTGCACGCCGTACGTCTCTTCGGAGAAGAGCTTGAGATTGTCGTCGCGGAACATGAATACGAGGAACTGCTTGGCGGTATCCTTATGCGGCGCGTCCGCGGGGATCAAAATGCTGTCGCCCGAGTTGGTGGAGCCGACCGAATAGTTCACCGCGATGGGATCGCCGTTTTCGTCCGTCTTGGCGCCGTCAATGAAGGGGGTGGGCATCAAGTCCATCACGCAGGTCGATTCATCATAGTTGCCCATCATGCCCGATTCGAGCCACTGCGCACAGGGGATCATCGCGGCGCGGCCGGTAACGAACTCCATCTGCGCGGCGGTGTACTGCTTGCCGGCGCAGTCTTCCATGCTGTATTCGGGATGATCCGCGATCAGGTTTTTCCACGCTTTCAGCGCTTCTTTCTGTTCAGGGCTGGTCGTGGGATTGAATACTTCCGGGGAACCGAGCTGGGTATACGCTTCGATCTTGTCTACCCCGGCAAGCTGTGCCCACCAATCGAATACGACGTAATCCCAATAATATGTTTCGCTGCTCCATACGAACGGCTTGACATCTCCGTTGGTATCGTCGAGGATCACTTCGCAGAGCTCCAAAAGGCCGACCGCACCGACGTTCGGATCGCAGGTCGGGTTGGCGGGATTGGAATATACGGTGGGAACAGACCAACCGTAATCTTCAAACATCTTTTTGTTATAGACCAGGCCGCCCGTGCCGTTCGTCCAAGCGACTTTATAATAATGGTCGTTGAAACGCGCGGCGGTGCGGAACTGCGGCAAAACCTTGCTGCCGAAGGTGACGCCGTCGCTCACTTCCATTTCATACAGATCGTCCAAAGGTTCCAGCATACCCTGCGCCGCGTACAGTTCCCAAGTGATGCCGTGGCTGAAGAAAAGGTCGTCGTCGCTGCCGTTCTGCAAGCGGTTGGGGATTTCCGACTGCAAATTCGGATTCGCCTCCACTTCTACGACAAGGCCGGTTTCTTCTTCGAACTTTCTGGCAAGTGCGTTGATCCATCTTTGCCCATATTCTTTATGGACAACGGCGATCTTGAGATCGTAAGGGCTGTTCTCGCCGCATGCCGCAAACATGACACCGACGGAAAGAGCCATGACGACCGCCATGATCAAGACAAAAAACTTCAGAACTTTGTTTTTCATAACTTTCCTCCGTTAGAATTATTTTTAACAAAGTTAATTAACTATTTTGAGTATACTACCGTTTTTCTCATTTGTCAACAGTATTTTTAAATTTTTCACAAAAAATTTTTTACTTTCACAAAACAAATTTTAAAATCTGTATTGACAGAACGCGGGATACATGATATAATATAATTAGTTAACAAAGTTAATTTAATAAAATCATTATTATTTCTTCGAGGTAATCCATGAAAAAAACTGCGATTTTGCTTTCGGGGGCTTTTTTGCTTGCGGCGGCGTTCCCACTGTTGGCTGCCTGCGAAGGCGGCACTTCGTCCGAATTTGACCCCGACGCCAATTTAGACACGGAAAATGTGTTCTTTGACGATTTTACAGAGGGCGTCCGATCGGAATACTGGAATATCGGCAATTCTAAATGGGGAACGGACAACGGCGGCGTACTGCCCGAAAACGTAAAATATACGGAAGACGGCATCTTGATCCTGCAATGCAACGGCGACAATTATGTGGGCGAATTGCGCGGGCACGGCAACGACCACGGCAGAAGGACGGGCGCACAGATTATTTCGAGAGAGTATTTCGGGCCGGGGCGGTTTGAAGTACGGATGAAATGCCTGCCCCGTTTTGGTTCAACCACCGCTTTTTGGACATATTACAATAACGGCGCAAACAACTATGAGATCGATATTGAACTCAACGTAGAACAGGATTTTACCAAAGTTTGGAACACCAACTGGCTCACCCTCGAACAGACGGACCACTATGTGGCGGAATCCCCTATCGTCAACAATGACGGAGAGTGGCACACCTATAAATTCGAATGGCATACAAATCCTGCGCGCATCGACTACTATATCGACGACGTTTTGACGCACACTTCGCAGGTATTTGTCCCCGATGTGGCGATGCCGATCAATATCGGCAACTGGTTCCCTTCCGGTTGGGCAGGGTCGCCCGATTTTGAAACGGATTATACTTTCGTCGATTGGTTCCGCTATACCCCCTACTTAAACAATGACTATACGGCGATGGAAAAAGACGCCGCTTCGCCGGACGAGTTGTATCCGGCCGAGCCGGTAGAACTGCCCGTTGCAAATTTAATATCCAACGCGCAGATGGAAAGCGACCTCGAGATCCCCATCAGCAATTCCGTTGCGGGCATGAACGCCTGGAGGCAGGGACGCGCGGGCGAAGTCGCATTCGTCGCAGGCGGCGGGATCGACGGTTCGAGCGCCATAGAGATCAAAGACGGGCACAGCGTCTACCAATACATTTCCGGCATGCACGAATCGTTTGAACTGACGCTGCGCGGTTCTGCCAAAACGATCAGCGGCAGCGGCAGGATCGTGATCGAGTGTATGCCCCTGTATACGCAGACTTTGCAGGAATACACGATCGAATTTTCCGACTGCGCCGACTTTACAGAAAAATCGCTGACCTTTACCCTGCCCGAAGGAACGCAGCGGCTGCGCATTTCGCTCGAAGCGGACGAAGGCAGTGACGTCATGTTCGACAATTTGTTCTGCAATTTGACCAAAAAGATGGCGCAAAGCGCTTAAAAATCGATTCCCCCTCTCCGCGTCTTACGGAGAGGGGGTTTTTATGTCCTCCGGCAAAGGACAGATGCCTGTAATAGGCTGTTCGAAAGGAGGATACGCGTACAAATAGCCTTTCCCGACGGGGAAAACGTTTTTGTATTTCATTTCTTGCCTTCCCCCGACGGGGGAAGGCTTTTTTGAACCCCGCGGATCGTCCTCGGGGTTTTTCAACAAAAAAAAGGAGGAGGAAAATTTTCCTCCCCCTTTTTTGCTATGGTGAAATTAAGAACAGAGAATGGTCGCCGTCGAAAGCCAATGGTTATGAGAGATCGATTGGCCGTCGGGCGTTTCGCCGAAGGGAAGCACATCCTGCTCCAGCTCTTCGATCGACATCAGTTCGCCGCTCAAATATTTTTCGAGCACTTTGCGGCAATGGCGCAGTCTCTGCATCAGCCCGCCGAGGCGCACGTCGATCCGTTCGAAGCCGAAGCCCTTCGCTTCGCGATCCCACTGGTCGCGGAAACTTTCATAGAAGGTTTCCACCCGACATTCGCATTCGGTATAATCGGACAAAAGCTGGCACAGCCCGTCCATATTGTGATTACGGTACAACTCGCGCGTGCGCACGCCGAGATCATATTTGATCTCCAACACGGCGCAGAGATCTGCAAGCGTGCGGAATAAATAGCCGAAGCGCGAATCCGACGCGCTCTTTTCTATCGCCTGTTTTGCCTCGGTGAACAAAATTTTCTTTGTAGGATCGACCGTACGGTCAAAAATCCCCAAAAACGGATCGCTGTACAGCATATATTTGCAGGCATTCTCGATTTCGTTCCTTTCATCGCGCAGGTTCGGCAGATCGAGCGCCATATAATCATCCCACGCAATACCGATCAATTTTTCAAAACGCGCGTGAATTTTTTTCTCGTCGAAGTTGCCCGCACAATATTCCGCCGCACAGAAAAGGGAGGGCAATATGCTGAACAGAGAGCTCTCCGAGCCGTCATCCTTCCATACGGTAAAGAAAATATCCTGAACGCCGTTCTTTTCGCAGGCAGAAACCGCCGCGCGCGAAGCGGCAACGCTGAATCCGTTGCAGGGCGCGAATCCGGACCAGCTCCAAGCCCCGCCTGCAAATACGATGCGCTCTTTCAGCTTTTTGTGGGCGCGCAACATCATATCGTAATTCGCCTCGTCCTTGCTGTAATAATCCCAATAGACGAGATCGACGTTTTCGGGTATGAGAGCGGAAACGGAACGGAACACTTCATCGTCGATCGCCTCCGCCGTATATATGCCGTGCGTTGCGAGGCGGAAGAACATATCCGACCACATCATGGGGCGGAAACCGTATTTTTTAGCGATCTCGCTCACCCTTCCGAGATGTTTGGCGAGGATATCGAAGCGGTTCTGATAGCCGTGCTTGTCTAAATACTTGCCCAAACCGACGGTATGCGCCTCGTCCATGCCGATATTGATGCGGCGGCTCTTAAAGCACCGCGCACAGGCGGCGAACATCTTGTCGATCAGTTCATAGGTGCGCTCTTCCCCCGCAAGCAGAATATCCGCATTGTCGGTCACCGCTCCGTACGGGTAGCCCCAACGGGTGATGCCGCCGAGGTGGGCGAGCGTTTGGATACAGGGAATGAGTTCGATCCCCTGTTCCGCCGCATAGGCGTCGAGCGAGCGCAGCTCATCTTCCGAATATCTGCCGCGCATATATCCGAAGTAAGGCTCCCCCTCCAGCGTGTAGACATCTTCGGTGTACAGCTGTAAACTGCCGTATCCCATCTGTGCAATCAGGTCGATAAACTTTTGGATCGCCGGAACGGTATAAACCGCCCCGCGCGAACAGTCGAGCATGACGCCCGGTTTGCATTTTTCCTTCATAAGCCCCTCCAGGTCTTTTAAAAAATGTCTTCGTTTCTGCGGTCAGCCGCCGGGGATTCCCGCGCGCCCATCGCCACGATAAGGCGATGCTTTGAGACCCCATTGGTTTAAGTATACCGTGTAAACGGTAAAAAAGCAACCCTTTTTTTCTAAAAATATATCCGTTTTTTTACTTGTTTTCAGCGGCTCGGCGCAAAATTTTCTGTTTATTTATCCGCCCTTTCGAAATAGGGCAGAACGGAAAGACCTGCGCTGACTTCCAGCGTTTGGCCGCCCTCATAGAGCGCACCGTCAAACCCCTTCCATCTGCCGCTCGGAAGGACGACCCTGCGCGATCTTGCGCCGCTTTTTAGCACGGGACAGACCAATAGCCGATCGCCGAGCATAAACTGATCGATAACGCGGGCAAGGCCCTCATGCGGAAATTCGTATTCGAGATAGCGCAGCATCGGTTCTCCGCTTGAGGCGGCGCGATGCGCCGTTTCGAGAATATAGTCACGATAGCGGCGATGCAGGGCGACACATTCCCTGACGATCGCAAGCGAACTTTCATCGAGCGCCCGCCACGGCGCCGCGCTGAACTGCATCATCGGCATCAGTGCGGCAATTTGGGCATAGCGCACAAAAAGCTCCCGATCGGCGTTGCGGATCCGCTCTTCCGTAAAGGACAGATAGTTGCCGCCGCCGATCATATCCGGGCAGCTGTACAGGCTGCCGATGATCCCCTGCGCCAACCCGCAGGGGACAATGGAAGCGATACCGTCCTCTCCCCATTCGTTCAGTTTGTCGCACTGGCGCTGTACGAGCGGACGGGCGCCCCGCTTGAAGCAGGCGCGCAGTTCGTTATAACGGTAATTTTCGGCAAAGCGCGCCCACAATTCCGACTGTTCGTTGGCAGTGACGTTTCCCGCCGTCCGGTCGCCGTCGCTGTAAAAGGAAGCGTCGCCCGCGTCGAACTTGAACCCGTCTACGCCATAATCGGAGATCAGGGCATCCAGCTGCCCCTTCAGCCAATCAACGGCGCGGGGATTGGAAAGATCGAGGACGGCGGAATAGCCGTTCCACCATTTTTTGACGGAAGGGCTCTTGTCCTCTTCCTGTACGAGCAAGCCCTGTTCCATGCAATAGCGGAATTCCTGCGTGTCGCAAGTGACAAACGGGCAGACCCAGAGCATCACTTTATATCCGTACCCGTGCAATTCGTCGATCATGCCCTTCGGGTCGGGAAATTTCCCGCTGTGAAATTTCCAATTTCCGTAGCTTTCCGACCAGCCGTCGTCTATCATAAAGACGGAACAGGGAAAACCGTTTTCCTCGATACCCCTGGCAAAGCGCAAAATGTTTTCCTGCGTTTGGTGATAGGTCAATTCGATCCAACTGTTAAACTGAATATCGAAAAAAGCATCGGGGACGCATTGACCGTTCGGCGGAAACAGGCGGCTGCACGCCGCCATATACGCCCCGCGCAGCGTTTCATATCCATCATACAGGACGGGAACGCCCTTCGAAGAGGCGATCGCGATCGTCCCGTTTTCTATGGTGAGATCGAATCCGGAAGAGCAGGCGATATATCTCCCTCTGTTCGACACCAATAAGGGTGCCGCCTGGTTGGTCGTTTCGTTCGGGTCGAGCGATCTATGGAAAGCGCTCTCTGCCGTAAACGGCATATGGATCCCGTCGACCGCGGCGCCGCCGTACCAACATTCTTCGGCCATCATGGCAAACGTAAAAAGCTTTTTGTCAGGCATGCCTCTTTTCCTCCTTGTATGTAAAAATTGTCCTCTGAAAAGCTCCGCTTACATAGTTTAGCATAAAAACGCAGCCTTTGTACAAAAAATTCTTCATTTAAAAATATTTTTTAAAAGCGGCGCTGCCGCGCTCTTCGCCCGCCCTCTGCACTATACTTAACAGGCATAGTTAGGTATTCGACATTGATATTTGACATACGCATCCAACGCCTGTATAATGGTATCAAAAAATTGTTCGGAGTGCAAGATGGATATCGAAGAGTATAAAGAACGGATGAAAAATCGGGAATATATTTTCGCCGATACGGATGCGCACCGGCTGATGCACGGCGCCGCGGAAAGGGCGCGCCGCATCACCTGCGAGATCAACGGGAGCTTTCACACGGCAGAGGAACTGCGCGCCCTGTTTTCCGAATTGATCGGGCAGCCGCTCGATGAAAATTTTGCCTTATTCCCGCCATTTTACACCGATTTCGGCAGAAATATTGCGCTCGGGAGAGGCGTTTTCATCAATGCGGGATGCTGTTTCCAAGATCAGGGCGGCATTGAGATCGGCGACAAGTGCCTGATCGGGCATCAGGTCGTTTTGGCGACGCTCAACCATGATCCCGCGCCCGAAAAGCGGGGCAATATGCTTCCCGCCCCCATCAAATTGGGAAAGCGCGTTTGGATCGGCGCACACGCGACGATCTTGGCCGGCGTGACGATCGGCGACAATGCGATCGTCGCTGCGGGCGCCGTAGTAACTAAGGATGTACCTGCCAACGCCGTAGTCGGCGGCGTACCGGCAAAACTTATCAAGACGATCGGTTAATTTTTTTGTTTTCCTACGCCCGCCATGATCGCGGCGACCGTGCCGTCGATATTCAAGCCGTCGCAATCAACGACGACGTCCGCATATTTTTCATAGAGGGGCGCGCGCTCGGCATACAGCTGTGCGAGCGTTTCCCCCTTTCTTTTCATGACGACGCCGCGGCGGAAAATATCCTTGTCGGCAAGGCGCCGCTCCGATTCCTGCAGGCTGAGCCGCAGATAGACGACCTTTCCGATCTCCTTTAGATGCGCCATCGCCCTTTCCCCGTACACGACGCTGCCGCCCGTAGAGATAACGCACCGCTCCGCCCACAGGGCGGCGTTGACGCGCTCTTCGATGGCGATAAAGCCCTCGGCGCCCTCGCGCGCGATGATGTCGCATAAAAGCGCCTTCTCTTCATTTTGGATGAGAAGATCGGAATCGATATAGCCGTAGCCGATGGTCTTGGCGAGCAAAACGCCCGCCGTGCTTTTGCCCGATGCGGGCATCCCGATGAGAACGATGTTTTCCATAACGGAAAAATTATACCGCAAAAGCGCGCGCCCGTCAATTTTTTGCGCGGTCCATACACGTTTTTACCGCAAACGCGCAAAAAGATTTGAACGGACGGGCGTTTTTTGCTATAATACGGCTATGGACAGAAACGAAAAATTTGCCGCCTTGCCCGCCCCCCTGCTCGCTTGGTACGATCAAAACAAGCGGGATCTTCCTTGGCGGGAGAACACCGACCCTTACCGCGTATGGGTTTCTGAGATCATGCTGCAGCAGACGCGCGTAGAGGCGGCGCGCGATTATTATATCCGATTTTTACGGGAATTACCGACGGTAGAGGCGCTCGCCGCCTGCCCCGAAGAAAAGCTGTTAAAACTGTGGGAGGGCCTCGGCTACTACAGCCGCGCCAAAAATATGCAAAGGGCGGCAAAGGAGATCGCCGCCCGCGGCGGCTTTCCGGAACGGGCGGAAGAACTCAGAAAATTGCCGGGCGTGGGAGAATATACGGCGGGGGCGATCTCTTCCATCGCCTTCGGCAATCCCGCCCCCGCGGTAGACGGCAATGTGGTGCGCGTGCTTTCGCGCATCATGGGAGACGGCGAGGCGCAGGATATACTGCGCAAGCGGTATTTTGCCGAACTTGCCCCCATATACCCCGCCGGACGGTGCGGCGATTTTACGCAGAGCCTGATGGAACTGGGCGCCCTGCTGTGCCTACCCGCCTCCCCGCGCTGCCTGCTTTGCCCCGTCTACGCGCTGTGCGCGACGAAGAGCGACGCCCTGCCCGCCAAGCGCGATAAGCCCGCCCGCAAAGAGACGGAGATGACCGTTTTTTTGTTTCGCGGCGACAACGGCCTGTGGCTGGGCAAGCGGGGAAGCGGCGTATTGGCGGGAATGACCGAATTTTATAACCGCGAACAGAAGATGTCGGCTGCCGAAGCGCATACATTTTTGCAAGGAGCGGGGCTGCAACATTTTTGCCTGCAGCGCGCCGGGGCGCATAAGCACATATTTACTCACCTTGTTTGGCATATGACCGCCTATACCGTCGACACGCAGCAAGCCCTTTCCTCCCTTCCCGCTTTTGCGGAATTGAAATTTTATACAAAAAAAGAGGCGGAAGAGAGCGTTTCTCTCCCCTCCGCCTTCCGCTGGTGCATGCAGTGGATCAAATAAAGACTTATCAAAAGGCTGCCGCCAATGCGGCGGCCTTTTCACATCCGTCCGTTTCGGCAATTTCGCCCGCCTTTAACACGCCGGGAATGAGGACTTCCCCTACCGATCGCCATTGCAGCAGCGCAGCCGTGCGCTCGTAAGGAATGCGAATGCCCGCATGTTTTTTCTCGCTTCCCTCCTGACGGGAGAAACGCCCGCATAGTTTACCTTTTGCCTTCCCCCTCATCTGTCGCCTTCGGTGACAGATGAGGGGGAAGCCTTTTTGATTTACGCGTTACATGCAAAACTCCGCCGGCTAAGCCGGCGGAGCATTCCGTTATGGGTTCATCATGATATATAAATTTTCGGTGTCTGCCTCGGAGAGCAGCGCGCGTAAAAACGCTTCGGCGTTTTCCTTCTTTTCAAACAACTCTTCGATGAGCGTTTCCCAAGAGACGGCCTCTTCTTCCGTTTCCTCGCGGGCGATAAATTCAGCGCCGCTTTCCGCGGCGATCATCTCCTGCGGGGGAGATGCCGGCATCTGAAAGAAGGGCGCACTCACACGCGCGCAGTAAAATTCGCCCTGAATGCAGACAAATCCGCGCACAAGGCCGTCTGCCGAATAGGAGAACACCGCATTTTCCGCGCGCTCGCGCTCGCTTTCGGCGTAAGCTGCGAGCAGCTCTTTTTCGAGCGCGTCGTTCTTCGCGATATCCTCTTTCGGCACGTTCGCATAGATCGCCCGCCTGTCGCGCCCGCGCGGAAATCCGATAAATGTGACCCCTTTATGCCGCACGACGGCAACATAAAAAACGCGCGACTGCCCGTTGATTTTATACAGCTCCGCCTTCTTTACATGGCCGAAGATATTGAGCGTTGCCGTTGCATTGCCTTCCGCGGGAGATGCGTTTTCGGTAGAGAGCACATCGACGCCGTCCATATAATACTGCGCACAGCGGGTAAATGCGCCCTCCTTCGCGCGATAGAGCTTAGCGGCGAGCGGGCGCGTTTTGCGCCGTTTTTTCGGTTTTTTGTCCTTTTTGGCATCCCCCGTTTTCCGCCGGGCAAAAAGATACAGCCAAATCAACAGCGCCGTCACGACGACGATGAATGCCAATCCGACCGCGTGCTGCCATGCGAACGGAATGAGCGCGGCAAAGAATGCGGCGTGCAGCGCGCAGGAGAGCAGGCATGCGATCGCATATCCCCTGCCGAACGAAAAGGCCGCAGGCTCGTTTGCTCCCTGTTTTTCCCTTTTGCATTCCCATCGCCAAAGCGCAAAACCAGCGATCGCGAAAGGTATAAATATAAAGGAAACGATCGCCGCAAACGTATTGTCATAATCTCCGGCAACGGCAAAGCCGACCGCAAACGCCGCAAAAATAACGGACATCAGGGCAAGACAAAAAAATTGCACGGCAAAACTGATTTTCCTGCTGTGCGCCGAAGGATAGCCCTTGCCCGCGGCGCGCAAATAATTCTTTGCCTGCCGCGCATATTTCTGCGCGCGCGCAAAGTCTTCCTCGCCGATGACGGGCGCCGTACCCTCGCCTTCCCGCGCGGGCAGGGCGGGAAGGGCGGCGATCTCCGCCCAAAAGCCTTCCTGCCAGGCCTCTTTCCAATACCGCCCGCGGGCAGCCAATTTGACCTCGTCGCAGGCGTACAGGCGCCCCGCCGCAAAGATGAGCAGGCGAGCCGCACACAGCCTCTGCATGGAGGCATTCAGCACGTCTCGCCCGATTTTTTCTTTACTTTCCGCAAGGCAGAGAGCTGCAAACTGCGCCAAATCGTCAAAAGGCATATACTGCGCAAAAGTCTCGAGTGTCTGCCGGTCGAAAGCGTTGAGTTCCATATTCTCCTTCTGCCGCCATTATTTTTTTTCCGCGGCTTCTTTGCCGAGTTTAAAGGCGCGCTCGTTGATCTCCATGAGCGCGGGCTTGCCGACGAATTTTTCGTTGAGGCAATTGATGATGCTCTTATCCTTCACGATCTGTGTCGCCCGGCAAAGCGCCCCTAAAATGACAATATTCGCGCTGCGGATGTCGCCCGCCTCCATGGCGAGATCGTTCGCGGCGATGTCGTAGACGGCAATATCGTCTCTGCCCGCGTAGCAGTCTGACATGGAGCCGTTGACGATGACGATGCCGCCCTTTTTGACGCGCGGCGTGAATTTGTGAAAGCTCGGGCTGTTCATCGCGATGAGCACGTCCGGCTCGTTGCAAAGGGGAGAAGCGATCTCTTCCTCTGAAATGATGACCGAGCAATTCGCCGTGCCGCCGCGCATTTCCGGCCCGTACGCGGGAAGATAGGAAACTTCTTTGCCCTCTTTCAGCCCGCTTTCGGCGAGCATCTTGCCCGCAGAGAGAACGCCCTGGCCGCCCTGGCCTGCCAATAAAATTTTGATCATTTTACGCCCTCCCCTCCGATTTATCGCGATATACGCCGAGCGGGAAAGTCTTGCTCGTCTCTTCCGCCATGAAGCGGAGCGCCTCGATCGGCTTCATGTGCCAGTTGGTCGGGCAGGAAACGAGCACTTCGACAAAGGAGTATCCCCTGCCTTCCGCCTGGAATTGAAGCGCCTTTTTGATCGCCTTTTTGGCCGCCAAAACGTGCTTGACGTCGTGCGTGGAGACGCGCTCAATATAATACGGCGCATCGAGGGTCGCCAGCAGTTCGCATACGCGGATGGGATACCCGTTGACCGCGGGGTCGCGCCCGTTTTGGCAGGTAGTCGCCTTCTGCCCGATCAAAGTGGTGGGCGCCATTTGGCCGCCCGTCATGCCGTATATGCTGTTGTTGATGAAGATAATGGTAATGTGCTCGCCGCGCGCCGCCGCATGCACCGTTTCCGCCATGCCGATGGATGCGAGGTCGCCGTCGCCCTGGTAAACGAACACGAGCCTGTCGGGCAGGCACCGCTTGATGCCCGTCGCGACGGCGGGAGCGCGGCCGTGCGCCGCTTCCTGCATGTCGCAATTAAAATAATCGTACGCAAATACCGCGCAGCCGACGGGAGCGATGCCGATCGCCTTATCCTGCAAGCCGAGCTCTTCGATGCTCTCCGCGACCAGCCTGTGCACGATGCCGTGCGTGCAGCCGGGGCAGTAATGCAGGTGCGCGTCTGTCAGCATTTTTGTTTTTTGAAATACTTTCGCCATAATTTATACCTCTTGGGGAAGGCGCGCCTTTGCGAGCGCGTTCTTGGCCGCCGCGACGACCTCCTCTTCGTCCATGACGTTGCCGCCCGTTCTGCCGTAAAAATAGACGGGCTTTTTGCCGTTGACGGCAAGGCGGACGTCTTCGATCATCTGCCCGAGCGAAAGCTCGACGGTGAGGAACGCCTCGGCGCGCTCTGCCGCTTTCGCATAGGTTTCCGAGGGGAAAGGATACAGCGTGATCGGGCGGATCACGCCCGCCTTGATCCCCTGCTTTCTGAGCGTTTTGACCGCGCTCTTGCAGATGCGCGCGACGGTGCCGTATGCGGTGATGACGATCTCCGCGTCGTCCGTCATATACGTTTCGCACTGTTTTTCACAGGAGGCGATCAGGTCGTACGTCCTCTGCATCTCGTTGACGTGCGGCTCCAATTCCTCCGGCTTGATGATCAGGCTGTTCAAAACGCGCCTGTTTTCGCCGTAGCCGCCGTCTGTCGCCCAATCTTTTTTGGGGATGTCGGAAAGGGGCCGCATCGGGGGAAGCTCGACCGGTTCCATCAGCTGGCCGATCATCCCGTCGGCAAGCAGCATGACGGGCACGCGGTATTTGTCGGCAAGGTCAAAGGCGCGATAGGTAAAGTCGCACGCCTCCTGCACGGAGCTGGGCGCAAGCACGATGAGGTGATAGTCGCCGTGCCCGCCCCCCTTGGTCGCCTGAAAATAGTCGCCCTGCGCGGGTAAAATGCCGCCCAAACCGGGGCCGGCGCGCATGATGTTGACGACGACGCAAGGAATGCGCGCGCAGGCGATATATGAAATGCCCTCTTGCTTGAGGCTGATGCCGGGGCTGGAGGAGCTGGTCATGGCGCGAATGCCCGCGCCGCCCGCGCCGTATACCATGTTGATGGCGGCGACTTCCGACTCTGCCTGCACGAACACGCCGCCCACCTTGGGCATGTTGACGGACATGTACTCGGGAACTTCGTTCTGCGGGGTGATGGGATAGCCGAAAAAAGCGCGGCAACCGTTGCGGATAGCGCCCTCGCAGATCGCTTCCGTCCCGTGTAATAAAATTTTAGACATAAATAACCTCCGTGTTCGCGCGTTTTGCGGCGAGCCGCGCAAAACTCTTCGCGCAAAACATTTATCTTTCCACCTCGATCGCGCAGTCGGGGCACATGATCGCACAGAATGCGCACCCGATACAGTTCTGCGGATTCACCTTTTCCGCGACAAAATATCCGTTTGCGTTCATGCGGTGCTCACTCAAAGAAATCACGTTCTTCGGGCACGCATCCGCGCACAGGCCGCAGCCCTTGCAAACTTTTTCGTCGATCGTGATATTCGCCATTGTGTTCCCTCCACCTGCTCCGCCCCTCTGCGGGCGGAGAATTATGCTTCCTTTCATTATATACCATCACGCGACAAAAATAAAGCGGTTTTCGACACCGCAGCGCAAAAAATTACGTAAAGCCGCAAGAAAAAACAGGAAAATTATGTAAATGTGAGCAAATCGTTTGCCAAACGGCACAAATGCGTGTATCATGGTGGTACTATGAGTTTGAAAAAGCGTATCAAGGTATCGCGCTTTATCCTCAGCTGCGTTTTTTTGACGGGTTATGCCGCCTATACGGTGTATGCCATCTATTACTATCGCAATTATGAGGACAGCCGCATCGGCACGATTCTGCTGTGCCTGATCGGCGCGGCGCTGGCGCTGAATATCGTCATCACGTTTGTGAGTTACCGCATCAACTTAATGGACAAACAGCGGCCGAAGATACACCGCTTTTTGAAGATGACTAAGTACACCTTTCAATTGGTCGCTTCAGCCATTACGGTGTTCCTCGTCATTTCGACCGTTCAGAACACGAGTGTTTTTTCGCTGATCATGTCTTTTATTTCTATCCCTTTTTTGCTGTGGAGTTTGTTTGTAAACGTATTGGCAGAGATCTTTGACAGGCTTTTCCGCGGATTCGGCAAGCGGGAATTTGTACGGCAGGAAGTGAAAAACGAAGAGGGCGAAACTGTGGATGTGCGCGCGCTGATCGTCAATTTGGACGCCGAGCAAAACGTGAAGATGCAGATGAACCCGAAAAAGAAAAAATTGTAAACGGATATTTTTTAAAAGCCGCCTTTCCGGAATGGAAAGGCGGCTTTTGCGATGGGTTTAGCTTGGAGAAAATGCCCGTATATTCTGCTTTTGCCTTTCCCCTTTTATTTCTCCCCTCATCCGTCAGCTTGCGCTGACACCTTCCCCCTGAGGGGGAAGGCTGATGGAATAAATCCGATCGCTGAACTGCCGAGGGGGAAGGCTGATAAAAAATAGCCGACGGCTGAACCACCGAGGGGAAGGCTAAGAAAAATACATCCGACCGCTGAAGCACCGGGGGGAAGACTGATAAAAAAATCTGACGGCAACTCTCTCAGGGGATGGCTTGTTTGATTACCTTTTTGCCTTCCCCCTGAGGGGGAAGGCTGATTTTATTTAAAAAAAGAACAGCGGCATGCGGGGGACGCACACAGCCGTTCTCTCGTTATATGAAATTGGGGTAATGCTAAAATTCAAAAGCCTTTGCCTTTGTCAGCGGCACCCGCCCGCAAGCGGGCGCCGCAACATCTGCAATGCAGGCTAATTTTTTTGTAAGTGCTTAGGCAGTAGCCCCGTCATTTGCATGAACGATATCATACCACTCTTCAACAGTGGGCATATCATCGTTGTTGGTACGAGCGGGTTCACTATCACCAATCGTGGTGTAATAGTTATTACCGTTTCTGTAATCCTGCAACTGATAGATCACATTGTTGAAAGTGCAGCCATTGACCGAATATTCGTTTGCTGCCTGGCCGATCGAAATCGCGCACCAGTTGTTTGCAAACGCCGTATTCGTGATGACCAAATCGGAATCAGTCACAGCGGAACCGCCCAACTGCACGCCGAACAGGAAACCGTCGATTACGCAATTTTCAATCGTAAGCGTCAAGTTAGAAGTAACTTCGTTAGAAGCAATCGAAACGCCCATCTGAGCCGTCGTGTTTGCTTCCGTGTTTACGATCGTAAGGTTGCGCAGGGTAACAAAGCCATTGGAATAAGAAACGTGGCTGTTATTTGTACCGATATTGATGTAACCATTGATGATGGTAGAACCATCCTCAGCGCCGACGAGCGTGATATTTTTAAATCTGATAACAATATTCATGTTATACGTGCCGCCTGCAAGGTTGATCACCGTGCCGTCCTGTGCGGCTGCAATTGCAGCCGCCAGTTCAGTATCATTCGATACATTCACTGCAGGACGATTTGTAATCTGAGAAGTCAAAACAACAACCTGGTGGCAAACCGTGCATTCATAACCGGTGTAAGAAGTGGTAACACCATCTTCATCCGTAACGGTCCAGCTAAGAAGCCTATCGGTTCCTTCCACATATTCGCTGTGGGCTACCATTTCAACTACGTTTCCAAAGGTAAGGCTCAGCGTCTGCGTAGCATCTGCATCATTCGGGTTACCAATGTTCTGCACATAGTTGAAGGTGTATTCTTCATAGCCCTGGCGCGTGCACGTAGGATTGGAAATAAGAGCATACTCGCCTTCGCCGTCGTAATTACTCTGTGTCAATGCAGGAATCACGATACCAGAAACAACGTCACCGCACTTCGTGCAACGCAGTTCAGCAGACCCGTTAGCCGCCGTGGTGGGCACGTCAATTACAACGATCTCATAGCTGTGACCAGTAGCCTGGATCACCTGATTGCCAACCTTCGTACCGCAAACTTCGCAGGTGAACTGCCCTTCGCCGTTTGTTGTACAAGTAGCCGGTGTGGTTACCTCCAAATCGCTGCCCGCAACGTGGCTTCTGCAAGTATCGACATATACCAGCTCGCCGCAATCAGCGCAGGTGAAGTAGCCTCTGCCAATCGCATTTGGAGCATCCGGGGCGCAACTAGAGGTATTGTCAGGGAATTCAGTAATACCCGCATACTTTGTGATATCGATCGCGCCGTTCTCTTCAAGCAACGTCGTGATATCCGTCTTGACACCATTAACTGTCAACGTATGATTGGGTTTAGCAAATTCGATCGTACCGGTTCTGTCTTCGTTATTCTCATTCTTATAAGTATAAGTGATATGACCACCGGTACCTTCCGCTGCGCAAGACGCAGGAACAACTTCCGTAACGGTTGCAGAAATTTCTCTCTCATCCGTTGCGTCACAATTTGCGCAATCACCGTTCAACGTGCCTTCCAACGTATCGCCGACTTTAACCGTGTTAAGATCGATCTCTTCGCCGTTCGTCAGCGTGAAAGTATAAACAAAGCTATGACCGGTTGCAGGAATCACAACGTCAAGATCCGGCGTTCCGCAGACAATACAAGTACCGTGACCGCTACCGGCTTCTTCGCATGTAGGCTTCACATCGATCGTCGTCGTGTCAGCATCAGGATCCACTTCATGGGCACGCATGGTGTCGACATAAACGAGGTCTTGGCAGATCGGGCACCGGTAATAGCCGCGGCCGGCTTCTACGCAAGTAGAAACATCATCCGGGAATTCCGTGATCAAAGTATTGCCTTCCGCATCCTTGATAACGTCAGGGTTATAGTAGTTGACGTTATCAATTTGACGGATCCAACCCCTTGTAAGCATCTGCGCAATGCCTGCTTCGTTCTGCAGCACGCCATTGAGGGTATGATGACCCTTAGCCATCGTGATCTGCGTCGTGACAGGATCGCCGCCAGCTGCCGGCGTATAGGTCACATCATAGACAAGCTCTTCAAGGCAGGTCGCATCTTCGGAACCTTCAGCAAGGTCAATCGAAACTTCCGTGATGTCATTTTCAATAACCTCGCTGTAGTTACATCCGGGTCTCTGGCAAACCTGCACCAAATCAAACTTAGGTGTGCTACCATCTGCCGCTACACCGTCTTCAACCAATTCGAGTTGCAGCTGATGCTCCAAAGCAGCGATCTCTTCTACCAACCTGTCGCCGCAGCTCGAGCAGATAGAAACTCTCTGACCGGGTTCGGTACAAGTAGGCGCAACGTACTGAGATTCATCTTCCACATAATTGTGCGCACGGAAAGTATCAACGTAAACTTCCCATTCACAGACAGGGCATACAAAGTAGCCACGGCCGTTCATTTCACCGCAATCAGGCGTCTGATCGGGGAACTCTGTAATCAGCTTGTCGCCATTTGCATCCAATACCTTATCAGGATTGAAGAGGTAGACACCTGCTTCCGTTTTATACACTGTACCGGACATATCCTCGCCCGATGTTGCCTGTGCATACCACTGATCGAGCGTCATACCGTTCAAAGTATGCTGACCGCCTTCAACAGGATCTTCAAACGTGAAGGAGGTAATGCGATCTTCATCCGTAAGCGTAATACCTTCTTCCGCGGCCTGTTCTACAATCAAAGCCCATTCCGCATCTGTAGGTACGAGCTCTTCAGGAATTGTATAGACATATGTGTCAGTTCCGGCAAGCGTGCAAACTTCGCGATCGGTGCTGAACTCATAATCCGTCCTATTCAACATAGGAAGAACTTCCGTCAAAACATGGCCGCAACCGCTGCAAACAGCCGTCATCGTACCCGTCTGCGTCGTTGTAGGAGGATTCTGCACTCTCCATTCATACGAATAGTGACCGCGCGCCTCTACATACTCGGTTCTGCTTTCATCAACGTCACCGCAACGTGAGCAGACATAAATAACCTGATGCCCAAAAGTGCAAGTAGGCTCATCGGGATTGATAACATCCTTCGCCTGGTAATCATGATCGAGCGGTTCAGGATGGTCGGGATCGATCTCTTTTTCTGCAACATAGCCGCATTTACAAGACTTTGTGATATAGCCGGGCTCTGTGCAAGTAGGAGCTACCGGAACGCCTTCCTCAAAATTGTGGCGCGCTTCATCCCTTACAATCCAGGTCCAACCGCAATCAATACAAACGTCGAGATATACGCCGTTGGTAACCGTGTCGGTTGCCGCATTGTAAGTATGCTCCTGCAAAACCCATGTATCAAGGTTCTCGTGCGCGCAAACCTCTTCCGTCAGCATAGGAAGAGCAATGCGATCGATATGAGGCACTTCTTCCGTGCTGTCGGTATAGGTGATTTCCCAATAATATGTACCGACTACGTCGAGGCCTTCTTCGGTGAAGTTATCGTCTTCCTGTACCTGCTTCAAGTCGATATTGGCAATGCCGACGCCGTTCGCACCGTCTTGGCCCTTAATGTTGAAAGTATAGGTCTGTTCGTTGCTGAGCGTGATCGTCAAATCGCCTGTTTCGGTATTGTAGTCAATGCTACTGATACCTACGCCCGTCGCGCCCGTTTCGCCCTTATCGCCGACAACAGTACCGGGCCTCAGCACAGTATCGTCCGTCAGCGTGATGACGAGTTCACCATTTTCATCAATGGTAATATCTTTAATGCCAACACCAGCTGCACCCGTATCGCCTTTGTCGCCCTTGATGGGACCGACAGTGACACCAGTGGTTTCATCAGCCGTATAGTATACGACCAAATTGCCGTTCTCATCGATTTCAACTTTCGCGATACCGTTACCGGTAGCACCCGTAGCGCCGTCATCACCGGGCGCACCGTTTTCGCCATCAGCGCCGACAACAAGACCGAGGTCTTGCTCTTCGCTGTCGCTCCAAGTGATAATCAAGTGCCCTGCGTCATTGATGGCTACGGAAGAAATGCTCCTTGCATCCCCCGAGCAGCCCACCAAGCCGATTGCCAGGCAGACCGTACATACAACGACGAGCAACAACATTATCAACTTGCCAAACTTTGTTTTCGCTTTTTGAAACATTGTTTACTCTCCTTAAAAATTTTTATAATTTTTTTGTTTCGAATGCTTTGGGTTTACTAAAACTAAAAATTTCATATAACTAAAAAACTCATCCCGCTACTATTCTACCTCCTAACATTTAATTCCCGCCTGCGGTACGGGTATCCGCCGGCTGTACCGCCAAGCCAATTTATGCATACATAGACGCAAAAATGACGGAATGACCCTTTTGTGTAGAATCATTTTACAACACTTCACAAACGGTGTCAACTGTTTTATCGAAAAAAATTGCACCAAAATTATGACAATATAAATAATTATGCCGAATTTGGCATATACTGGCAGGAAGTTATCCACAAAAACGCGGCCGAATCTGCGCCGTTTGCCGCGGCGGCAGGCGCAAAAAAGGCATGCGGACGGGCGGCGACCGGCGCTTGCGGGCGGGTTATCCACAAAGTTGTCCACATTGCGGACTGCGCCACGCCGCGCATGCGGAGGCGTGCGGGGGGTTACAGGGTGCAACAGCCGCCCGCGGCAAAATGCCGCGGGCGGCCGGATAAATAACATTTTTTACGGCGGGCGATCCGCCGCGGACGATGTTACAGGTTACTGCGCTTTGTAAACGCTGACCTGCTTTCTGTCTTTGCCCAAACGTTCGAAGCGGACGACGCCGTCGACCAAAGCAAAAAGGGTATCGTCTTTGCCGATGCCGACGTTGTTGCCCGGATGGAACTTGGTGCCGCGCTGGCGGACCAAAATATTGCCCGCGAGCACTTCCTGCCCGTCGGAACGCTTCACGCCGAGGCGCTTCGCCTCGCTGTCGCGGCCGTTGTGGGAGGAACCCGTTCCCTTTTTATGAGCAAACAAACTGATGAAAATCATTGTTTTTACCTCCTTTTTTGTTCGCGCGCTTTTGCGCGGCGGCTCCGCGCGATTTCTGCGCGACGCCTGCGTGCAATTTGCGCAAGGGCGCTGCAATCGGATTGCGGCGCGTTACAGCGTGATCTTTTCGATCTTGACTTGCGTGAAGGGCTGGCGATGGCCCTGTTTTTTACGCTCGTTCTTTTTCGCTTTGTACTTGAAGACGATGATCTTTTTGAACTTGTCCTGCGCTTCGACGGTGCCGCTGACTTTGGCGTTCGCAACTTCCGCGCCGCACTTGATGCCGTTTTCGTCGGCAAGCATCACGACGGGAAATTCGACGCTGTCGCCGACGTTTGCGCCGAGTTTTTCGAAACGAACGACGTCGCCTTCGGAAACTTTATACTGTTTGTTTCCGTTTTCGATGATAGCGTACAAAATTTTTACCTCCTCTAACCAGTCTCGCCGTATGCCAGGCGGCGCACAAAAAGCGCGCGCTTATAACAGCCCGCTCCGAGCGGCTCGGAGATTACTCTACCATATGCGGGCGCAAAAGTCAAGCAAAAAGAATGCCGCATAAAAATTTTTTTGCATAGCGCGGCATGTGTGCGCACATACTGAAAGAAAAGGAGGATTTTATGGCGGATATCAAAAAGGACAGCGAGCTTTTGGCGGAGATCTACAGGAACACGCACTATGCGCTGCAGTCGATTTCTGACCTTCTGCCCGAAACGGAGGACGAAACGATGCGCGAAGAACTGAAAAAGATGCACGACGGGTATGAACTGATCTCCGGCAAGGCGGCGCTTTTGGCAAAGGACGCGGGCCTGGAACTGAAAGAGCCGGGGCCCTTTAAAAAGGCGATGATGTGGGGGTCGATCAAGATGAACGCGATGAAAGACGGAAGCCGCGCGCACATTGCCGAGATGATGACGCAGGGCACTGTGATGGGGATCACCGCGCTGGCGCGCTCGATCGGCGATTGCGACGAAAACTGCGACCCGCAGATCAAAAAACTTGCCGAAGAGCTGCTGAAGATGGAACAGGACTACGAAAAGAAAATGAAGACGTACCTCGCCTGACGGAAACACGGCGGGCGCCGGGGGCAGGGCGTGCGGCATCGCACGCCCTGCCCTTTTTGCGGAGGATCTATTCTACCGTCACGCTCTTTGCCAAATTTCTCGGTTTGTCGGGGTCGAAACCGCGCTCTAAGCACATTTTATAGGCGAAATATTGGAGCGGAATGACGGCGACGGCGGGCATGAGCGGTTCGGGCAGCGCGGGAAGAAGGCATTTGGCGTCGGCACAGCTTTCCTGCAGTACCTGCGGATATTGCGAAAAGAGGGCGCAATACCCGCCGCGCGATTTGACTTCGGCGAGGGCGTTTTCGCTCTTTTTTGCGAGCGACGCCCCCGTAGAAATACATACCACGGGAAAATGATCCTCGATGAGAGCGAGCGAACCGTGTTTGAGTTCGCCGGCGGCATAACCCTCGGCAAAGACGCGGGCGATCTCTTTGACTTTGAGCGCGCCCTCGCGCGCCGTGCACAGATCGAGCCCCCTGCCGAGATAGTACATCGCGCGGGCGCCGTGCAGGCGGTCGGCAAGGCGGTCGACTTCGGCAAAGCAGCCGAAAGAGGCTTCCGCCGCGGCGGGCAGCCTTTCGAGGGAGCCCCACCAGGAAGGCAGGCGCTCTTCTTTAAAAAACAGCATCTGCCCCGCGAGATAGTACAGGCACAGCAGCTGGCAATTGTAACTTTTCGTCGCGGCGACGGCGATCTCGGCACCTGCGCGCATGACGAGAAGAAAATCGGCGAGCGAAGCGAGGGAAGAACAGCCGATATTGGTGACGGCAATGACGTACGCCCCGCGCGCCCTCGCGAGGCGCGCCGCCTCGAGCGTATCTGCCGTTTCACCGCTCTGGCTGACGGCGACGAGCACGTCGCCCGTCCCCAAAACGGGCGCACGGTAACGAAATTCGCCCGCCGTATGGCATAAAACGGGAATACCCGCCTCCTTTTCGACGATATCGGCAAACACGAGCGCACTGTGATATGCCGTGCCGCAGGCGACGGCGAACACCCTTTGCGCCGCGCGCAGAGCGCGGGCGCAAGGAGCAAAATCTTTTTCCCGCAGGGCGGCGAGCGTATCGCGCAGCGCGCGGGGGATCTCCGCAATTTCAGCGCGCATGAAGTAACCTCCGCCCGCCACGGACAGGGCGCGCAGCTCTTCCTGCGGACGGAAAAACGTTTTGGGCACGGGATGCAGCGCGCCGTCAAAAAATTCGATTTCCCCGTCCGCGATGCGGATCAACTCCCCGTCCTCCGCCTGGGCAATGTACTCGGCCGTTCCCGCAAGGGCCGGAATATCGCTACAGACGAACAGCCCCGCGCTTCCCTTGCCCGCAACGAGCGGGCTTTTCCGCTTTGCCGCGACCAGCTCCCCCGGCCGATCCTCCGCGATGACGGCGACGGCATACGAGCCTTCCACGCGCAGGAGCGCGCTCTGCACGGCCGCCAGCAGATCCCCGCGATATGCGCGCGAAACGAGTTTTGCGATGATTTCGCTGTCCGTATCGGAAAAAAAGCGCTCCCCTTCCCCCTCCAGCTCGGCGCGGAGCGCCGCAAAATTTTCCACGATACCGTTATGCACGAGGGCGATCTTTCCGGCGCGGTGCGGGTGCGCGTTCGCATCGGATGGCGCGCCGTGCGTGGCCCAGCGGGTGTGCCCGATGCCCGTGCCGCCCCGCGCATAAAAGGCGGAAAGGTTGGACACGCCCCCTTTCTTTTTAAATATGCGCAGTTCCCTGTCGAGCACGGCAATGCCGGCGGAATCGTACCCGCGGTATTCGAGGCGCTTTAATCCGTCATACAGCGCGCCGTAACAGTCTTTTTCGCTTACGCATCCTATGATCCCGCACATATTCACCCCTCCTCGGCGGCGCGGATGTATGCGCGCACCTTTTCGACGGCGGCCTTTGCCGCTTTCATGCTTTCCGCTTCGGCAAAGATGCGCACGACGGGTTCCGTGCCCGAAGCTCGGACGACCAGGCGCGCGACCCCCTGCCGCGTGCGGTCGATAAAGTCGCGCAGGTATTCGTCGCCCAAGATGCGCACTTTATCTTTGACGCGCACACTGCCGTTATATTGGGGCAAAAGGCGTATATCGGCAAGGCGGGAAAAATTTTTTTCGGCGACAAGTTCGGCGAGCTTGACAGAGGTGAGGATGCCGTCTCCCGTGACGGCGTAATCGGCCAGGATGATATGCCCCGACTGTTCGCCGCCGATCTGTGCGCCGCTCTTTTGCATCGCCTCGGCAACGTATTTGTCGCCGATATCGGTGCGGATCAGTCGTATGCCGAGTTTTTTGAGATAATTTTCCGCCCCCGTATTGGTATGCGCGGTGCCGACGACCACATTTTCGCGCAGCGCCCCCGCACTTTTTAGCGTGGCGGCAAAAATACACAGGATCTTGTCGCCGTCGACGATGTTGCCCTTTTCGTCGCAGGCGATCAGGCGGTCGGCGTCGCCGTCATAGGCAAATCCGGCGTCAGCGCCCGCTTCGAGGGTCATCGCGCGGATGCGTTCGGGATACAGCGCGCCGCAGCCTTCGTTGATATCCAGCCCGCCGCGGTTGGTGTTCGCGGCGACGACTTCCGCCCCCAGCCGTTTAAAGACGGCGGGCGCGATGCGGCCCGCGGCGCCGTTGGCGCAGTCGACGACGAACTTTTTTCCCTTGAGGGGGCGGGCGGCGCAGCCGGCAAGCCATTCGACGTACGTCTCCTCCCCGGCGAGCGGATCATATCTGCCCATGGAAAGGGGGCCGGCAAAGGAATATTCCCCCATATAGTGTTCGGCGCGCTTTTCCTGCTTTTCGGAGAGCTTTCTGCCGTCCTCGCCGAACACTTTCAGACCGTTATAGGCCGCCGGATTGTGCGACGCGCTGACGACGACGCCGAAATCAGCGCCGCGCATACGCACAAAGTGCGACACCGCCGCCGTAGGCAGGACGCCCCCGCCGAGCACCCTGCCTCCGCCCGAAGTGACGCCCGCCGCCAGTGCGAGCGCGAGCATATCCGAAGACACGCGCGTATCCTGCCCCAGTATGACCGTCGGTTCCGCTTTAAGGCGGGAAAGCGCATTGCCGAGCGCGAAGGCGGTACGGGAAGTCAGCTCCTCCCCCGCGATGCCGCGGATGCCGTCCGTTCCGAACAAATTACCCATTTTTTCCCTCCTCTCTCTTTTTGCGGATAGAGTCGCTCTCCTGCTGGCGGACGCGGCCGATGACGCAGGCGCCCGCCGGGATATCTTTGGTGACGGTGGTCCCTGCCGCGATAAACGCCCTCTCGCCGACGCAAACGGGCGCGACCAAATTGACATTGCTGCCGATAAAGGCGCGGTCGCCCACTTCGGTAAAGTGCTTTTGCCTGCCGTCGTAATTGCAGAATACGGCGCCGCAGCCGATATTTACATTTTTTCCGACGCGCGCGTCGCCGACATAGGCGAGATGGCTGACTTTACTGCCGCAGCCGATTTCCGCGTTTTTAATTTCGACAAAGTCGCCGATGCGGCAGTTTTCTCCGATGACGGCCCCCTCGCGCAGGTTGGCAAACGGGCCGATCTTGGCGCCGCGCCCCACCTTGGCGCCGCGCACGACGCTGGCCGTCAGTTCGGCGTTTTCTCCGATTTCGGCATTTTCTACGATGTTGTTCGGATACAGCACAGCGCCGCGCCGCACGACGGCACCCGACCCGAGCACGTTGCCGGGATGGATGACGGCGCCCTCTTCAATGATGACGCCTTCGGCGATGGTGACCGTTTCGGGCGAAATGATTTTATACAATGAGCCGCCTCCTCGAAAAAAGAAATCATTTCATAGTATGCGGCGGGCGCGCCGCTTGTTGACGGACGCTTTACATCGAAGCCGATTTGTGATACACTAATAACATGAATTTGATTTTTATCAACGGTACGATGGGCGTCGGCAAGACAACGGTTTGCCGCGCGCTGCAAAAAAAACTGCCGCCGTGCGTTTTTGCCGACGGCGACGATTTTTGGAACATGTATCCCTTTCTCGTAAACGAACAGACGAAAAAGATGGTGCTCGACAACGCGGGCGCCGCGCTGTCCAATTTTATTCAAAGCGGGCAATTCAAAAACATCCTTTTCTGTTGGGTGATGCACGAAAAGAGCATTATTAAAGAGCTCCTTGCCCGCATACCGTCGCGTCCTCTTCGCTTTTTTCTGTTTACGCTGACGGCGGACAAAAAAATCGTCGAAAAGCGGCTGCGGCAGGACATCGATGCGGGCAGGCGGAGCGAAGGCGTGCTCGCGCGCAGCGAAGAGCGGGCGCAGCATTATAGAGAGATGCTTTCCTATAAAATCGATACGACCCTGCTTTCCGCCGAAGGAGCGGCGGATCTCATTGCGGCGACGGTCGCGGGAAAGACGGGGCTGCTCCCCTATAAAGAGACGCGGCGTTTGACCAAAGCGGGGCGCGCCGTCCGCGAAGAAGTGTTCATGCAGGAACAGGGATTTGCGGGCGAATTCGACGCGCGCGACGAAGACTGTACGCACATGGTATTTTATAAGGGCGGCGAGCCCGCCGCCTGCTGCCGGTATTTTGCGACCGATCAACCGGGCGTATTTGCCGTCGGGCGGATCGCCGTGCGCAAAAAATTTCGCGGGCTCGGCTACGGCCGCACCGTATTGCGGGCAGCGGAGGCATGCGCGCGGCGAGAAGGCGCGAAGGCGATGACCCTTTCCGCACAGGTGCGGGCGCAGGGTTTTTACGAACGGTGCGGCTATACCGCCGAAGGCGCGGCATACGAAGAAGAGGGCGTACCGCATATTACGATGCGAAAAAAAATACTTTTTCTTTTGCCGCGGCTGTAAAACCGCGGCTTTTTCTTACGATCCGCGCGCCATCATACACGCGCCCTTGTTCCCGCGCCGGTCGCAGAGGCCGCATATATAAAAAACGCGCCGCAAAACGGCGCGTTTTTCAAATGAAACGATATCAATTTACATCAGAGCCCTGCCCGCGCTCGAATCGACCACGGTGAACAATTCGACCATGCGTCCGGTTTTAGCGTCGAGGTAGGCATAATATTCGCTGCCCGCGTGGGTGCCGTTGATTTCGTAGGCGAGCGTTTCCTGCCCCTCTACGGGAATGAGCGCCAGCCGCACGCCGACAAGTTCCATGCGGCTCGCCGCCGCACGCTCGATTTTGCTCTGGGCGATCGCGGGGGCGGGAAGTTCGCGCTCCGTGTGGTTCATCAGATACGAACGCGCTTCCAACCCGGTAACGGCGCCGCGTTCTTCGCACACTTTTACTTTGACGAGGTCGTTATAGCAAACGACGCCGTTTTGCATATAGGCAAAGTTGATGTCGCACTGCACGCCCGCCTCGCTGACCCAAACGGGCGCAAGACCCTCGTACCCCAATCCGGTGAGAAACTTTTCTGCAATGCCGATGCACGCATCCGCGTTGAAGTTGCGGTCTTTGCACTCTTTATAGCTGTCCAACAGCAGCAGTTTGCCCCCCTGTGCGGTAAACTGGGCAAAATAGCGCTCGCCCGTTTCCGTATGCACCTCTACGCCGTAGGAGACAAGCCCCTTCCGTTCGCTTTTCCCAGCGGCGCGGATCTCTTTTACGCCGTAATCGGCAAAGATCTCTTTAGCCTTTTCGAGGATCTCTTGCTCGCTCATTTCGGGAAAATCCTTCAGCGCTTTGCATTCCGCGCTTTCGCCGGAATCGGCAAACGGGCCGTCATAGATCATTTTGGGCGTTTCGATGATATTGTTTTCGAGATTGTCCATACGGTCGGCAATGCCGCCCTCTTTCAATACGTCGTCGATGCTCCTTTCCTTGCCTCCCGCAATGATTTCGGCAAGTTCGTACTTGATCTTATCCGTCGTTTCGTACATATATTGAATGACCGCCTCTTCCTCTGCCGTGATCTCTCCGCCCATCGCGAGCTGATTCAACAATTTTCTCGAATAGTCGCCCACACGGTTGATAAACGCCGTCAGATTTTCGGTACGATGCGCCTCTACGGGGAAAGATTCGAGGCAGCTTTCGGCAAGTTCGCTCTCTACGAGCACGTCGGTCAAAATTTTCTGCATCTCGTAATTGCCCGTGGCGACGCGCGCTTTGGAAAGGTTGGTATCCATATTCTCCACGAGTTCGGAAAGCTCGTACAGCGAACTTTGATAGCCGTTATACAACCCGGCCTTCGCTTCGGTCAAGTCAAAATAGCCGACGGTGACGATGGCGCCGAGCGCCAGGACGGCGACGCCGAGAGAGATGACCGCGGCGAGCCACCCGCCGAAACCGGGCGCGCGCTTGTGCCGGTTCTGCTTTTTTTCTTCGCGCCGGTCGTGCCGCGCCTGCCGTTCCGCCTCCTTCTGCCGCCTCTTTTCAAGGGCGGCGAGCCGTTCGCTTTCGCGCTCTTCCAGCAGGGCGCGTTCCTTTGCGGCCTTCTCGCGCGCGATGCGCTTTTCGCGCTGTTCTTTGGTTTCGTTCGCGATCTGTTCGCGGCGCGCGCGGCGCTCTTCGGCGCGGATGCGGCGCTCTTCCTGCGCGTGCAGCTTTGCCTGTTCGCGATTTTCCTTCTTTTCCGCCTTCAGTTTGGCGGCTTCCAGACGCTTTTCGGCGCGCATGTTTTCTCGCTCCACCTTGATTTTTTGCAGCCGCTCGCGCTCGGTGGATGGATCCCCCCGGTGCCGTGCGCCGCCGTTCGCCGCGCCGCCCTGCAACTCACTGCCCGCAGCGGCGTCCTCGAACACGTCGCTGCCCTTGCGGGATATTTTTTCTACCTTTTCCGCCCCGCTGGAAAGCTCTTCCTGTTCTCTGTTTTTATCCATTTTCTCTCCTCCTTAAATGGCAAAGACGTGTTTGCCGATGGTCGTGACCGTCTCGCGCGAGAAGATCCACTGACTGGTCGCCGTGACGGGATTGTAATAATAGAGGCATCCGTACGTCGGGTCCCATCCGTTCATCGCGTCCTTGGCGGCATTGATCGCCGTCTGATTGGGGGTCAAGTTGATCTGCCCGTCGTCCACGGCCGTGAAAGCGCCCTTTTGGTAAATGACGCCCGAGATCGTATTGGGAAAGCTCGGGCTTTTGACGCGGTTCAAGACGACCGCCCCGACCGCGACCTGACCTTCGTAGCACTCGCCGCGCGCCTCGCCATAGATGCAGCGCGCGAGCAGATATACGTCCGAACTGGTGTAGCCGTTCGTACCCGACGAACTGCCCGTCTGCGAAGAAGAGCCGTTTGCCTGACTCATCATGCCGAGGGCGGCAAAAGTATTTTTACCCACGATGCCGTCCGCGGTGAGCCCGTTCTTTTTTTGGAAATACATGACTGCTTTTTTGGTTTTAGAGCCGTAAATGCCGTCTACCGCGCCGTCATAATATCCCCAGCGCTTGAGTTTTGTCTGTACAGTTCTGACATCGCTGCCCGTGCTGCCCTGTTTGAGCACGGCGGCTTCTTCCGCCATGCTGTACGCCGCCTGCTCTGCCCGCTCATAGCGATGCGCGGCGATTGTGCCGCCCGCAACGGCGGCGGCAAGGGTGAGCGACAGCGCCAGAACCCTGATCGATCTTTTCATTTTTTCTGTCCTCCGATAAAACTTTTGCGATCTCTTTTTTCGTCGGACAGAAAAAGGGAGTCAGCCGTCCTTCCGATCCGAGAAAAAATTTTGTATGATCTCCCAAATGCGGGAGCGATATTGCACGTTTTCGCCCGGCCTGCCCGCAAAACAGAGGGGCGGATAGACGACGCACCACCAATTAGCGCCTTGACCGGAACCGAGCTCGACGATGAGCGCGTCGTAAACGCCCGCTTCCAGCGTCACGCCCTCGTACACGCGGGTGGGAAATTCCTCCGCGCGGATCTCGGCGCGGGACACATAGGAAAAGCCGTTTGCGGCGAGGACGGCATCCGCTGCCGCCTCAATGCCGGGGATCGCGCTATTCAGGGCGGCGATCGCCTCTTCTTTGCTCTCTGCCGAAGCGGCGATGGGCGTAAGATAGTCGACGACCGCCTCTTTGACCTCGTATTTGACCGCCTGATCGGCCGCGGAATCAGAATTGGCGCGAACGTGCAGACGGAGATAGGCGCCCGTTTCCCCCGATGCCGTGGGTTTGGCGCATACCGCCGCCGTCACGATTATTATGAAGAATAACGCGAAAACTATGCAATATTTTTTCATGGATCCTCCTCGATGCGGGAAAGTTTTTTCGTCCCTTTCGGTACGGCTTTTTATTGCCCGTTCTGAAAAGATTTATACTTTCCGCAAAAAGAAAAGGCGGCCGCGCGTTTGGCAAATTGC